>CAZLAW010000047.1:0-14887 GCA_964557625.1 uncultured Marinicella sp. | reverse complement strand
CGCTTTCACTTTTGTCGGGAACAAAAGTGAATGAAGTCCCAAGAACACACCTTTACTATCCATACATAAGAATTAGTTGACAGGATTATGAAATTCGAATCATTGGGTTTAGCCCCTAAAATACAAAAAGCCATTGAAGCGTGTGGTTATCAGGAGATGACGCCGATTCAGGAACGGGCGATTCCGGCGGTGCGGCGGGGTCAGGATGCCTTGATTAATGCCCAGACCGGAACCGGTAAAACGGCGGCGTTTGCGTTGCCGATTTTGCAACAGTTCATTGATAAACCCAGAGCGGTGGCTGCGGGCAAGGTTCGGGTGTTAATTTTAACGCCGACCCGTGAATTGGCGGAGCAATTAAGTGATGCCATTTCTGAATACGCGTGTAATATGGACATCACCATGACCGCCATTTTTGGTGGTGTAAATATAGACGGGCAGATACCCAAATTGCGTCAGGGTCTGGATATTTTAATTGCCACACCGGGCCGCTTACTGGCCCATACCCAAGCCAATCATGTGGATTTATCCGAAGTGTCGGTGGTGGTTCTGGATGAAGCCGATCGTTTGTTGGATATGGGCTTTATTGAGGATGCCTTGCGCTTAATCAATCAAACCGCTAAAAACCGCCAAACCATGTTGGTGTCAGCGACCATTACGCCGGCGTTGAATGAACTGGCCCATAAAATTCTGAAAAATCCGGCGGATGTTCGTATCAGCAAAGCCAATATCACCGCAGAAACCGTAGAGCATGTGATTTATCCGGTGAGTGAAGATCGTAAGCTGGATTTGTTTATGGCGTTACTGGAAGAACATAACTGGTATCAGATACTGGTCTTTACCGGCACCAAAAAACAGGCTGAGCGTTTACTGGAACGCTTAAAGAAAACCGCTGTGCCGGTGACCTTGTGTCACGGCGATACCCGTCAGGGACAACGCCGTCGGGCGTTGGCTGATTTTAAATCGGCCAAGGTTCAGGTTCTGATCAGTACTGAAGTGGCGGCCCGGGGCTTAGATATTGAAGACCTGGATTATGTACTGAATTACAACTTACCTCATTTGCCTGAAGATTATGTGCATCGCGTCGGTCGCACCGGTCGCGCCGGAAAATCGGGGCAGGCGATTTCTTTTGTGTGTCCGCAAGAGGTCAGGGCCTTGGCTCGTATTGAACGCTTAATCGGTGAGTCAATTCCACGGGTCTATCGGCGTGGCTTTGAGTTGAATGAAGCTGATACAATCCGAGAAACAGCCGTTCATAAAAGTAAGCCTAAACCACAGAAAAAAACCGGATCGGCTAAGTCATCAGGTTCTTCGAAAACAACTGAACCGGGTAAGCCGAGCAAACCCAAAAGAAAGTCCCGAAAATCCATCAGTAGCCGCGCCGGTGGCGCCAAAAACCGTAAAGCGCGGAAGAAAAAGAAATAAGACAATTTTAGTCTCAATAAATTGATTACCCTCCCTGCATCGTCTTTTGCCCAATTTAGGGTCATTATGGCGGAGCGGGCTGGGTTTACCATATAAATATTATTGTGCTTAAAATTACCAAGTGTAATCTATACTTTGGAGAGGGCGTCGGCTGTCTGTTTATTTGTTAATCCCGCGTTCAATCATTAATTCGACTATAAAAACCACACGGATACCATCATTATATTGTGATTAAATGTTAAGTTAACAGTGAGATAACATTGAATTAATGTTTATTAGTTATTATAAAAACCATTAAAATCAATAATATAGGAGGATACATGGACTTTATCAGAATTTTATTTTCAATTTTAATTCCGCCATTGGGCGTGTTTTTGCAAGTGGGTATCGGCGGTTCCTTTTGGCTGAATGTTTTATTGACGATTTTGGGTTATATTCCCGGTGTGGTGCATGCGGCTTATGTGATTGGTAAGAAATAAGCAGTTTAATGGAATAGTCTAAAAAGCGGCGATTATAGCCGCTTTTTTTTGTTACATTCTGAATTGCATAAGCCTTTAAGCCGCTTCTGACTCTTCAAAGGTAATGTGAGCCGTTATATCCAAATGGCTGAGAATTTCAATGAGCTTATCGACAGTCATATGTCCGACTTGTCCGTTAAAAATTTTTGATACTCGGTCATGGGTTAGACCGGGAACACGTTTAGCAAGCTTTCTCTGAGAAATTTGATGTTTTTCGCATTCGGCTTTAATTTTACGGATTAATTGATCTTTAACCAAGACAAGATGGTAATCAACCCCCATCATTTCGGCAAAACCTTTTAAATCTGTTGTTTCAATGTTTTTCATGATGTAACTCTTTAATTCGATGGAAATAATCTTTTTGTCTTTTTCTAACAGTTTCTGTGATTTTTTGTGAAAAGCATAAATAAAAGTTAAGGCTTCTTTATCCAGTTGGCACGAAATGACTCGCCAGTTTCCTGTTCTGTCTTTGACTTTAAATTCTTGTATCTTTTTATTCTTTTCTAAAGTAAAGGTTTTAAACTGTGTTTTAGGAAGCCGCTCACCAGATAAATAACGATTAACCAATAGGAAAATATCTTCTTTTACTTCAACTCCAAATTCGTTGATTTCTTTTTCAAATTGAGGTGTGAAGCGAAGTTTTTTCATTAATTAGAATGGTAGTAAAAATACTAACGCTCGTCAAGTATTATTTGTGAAAGTTATGGGCACAAAAAAAGCGACTTTATCGCCGCTTTTTTCGTTTAAATACCATATAACAATTATCTGTTTTCAATGGGCTCAACTTTGCGCGCTTCGGGGCCGATGTAATCGGCGTTGGGGCGGATAATGCGGTTGTTTTCGCGTTGCTCGAAGACATGCGCGGTCCAGCCGGTGACCCGTGACATCACAAAAATTGGGGTAAATAATTCCGTCGGAATACCCATAAAGTGATACGCCGAGGCGTGGAAGAAATCGGCATTGGGGAACAGTTTTTTCTCGTCCCACATTTTTTGCTCAACGGCACAACTCACCTGATACAAGGTGTCATCGCCATATTCTTCGGCCAGTTGTTGTGACCATTTTTTGATGATGGCATTACGTGGATCAAATTCGGTATACACCGCATGACCAAAGCCCATAATCAGGGTTTTGTTTTTTAGCATCTCATCAATGGCGGCGGTGGCTTCTTCCGGTGAGGACCACTGTGAAATCATGTCCATGGCCGCTTCGTTGGCACCACCGTGTAAATGACCACGCAGGGCACCGATGGAAGCGGTCACACATGAATGGATGTCCGATAAAGTTGAGGCCACCACCCGACCGGTAAAGGTCGAGGCATTAAATTCATGCTCGGCATACAGAATTAAGGACACATCCATCACCCGCGCATGTAAATCGTTGGGCGCTTTACCATGCAACATTTCCAAAAAGTGAGCACCCACACCATCAATATCAGAGGCGGTGTCAATGCGTTTGCCGTTGGTGACAAACTGGTACCAGTAGCAAATCATACCGGGCAGGGTGGCAACCAAACGATCGGCTTTATCACGTTGCTGGTCGAAATCAGTTTCAGTTTCTAAATTACCCAGCATGGACGTGCCGGTGCGCATCACATCCATTGGATGGGCATCGGCCGGAATCAGTTCCAGGGTTTTTTTCACCGCGTCAGGCAATGCCCGTAAGCCGTTAATTTTTTTCTTATAGGCATCCAGTTCACTTTGATTGGGTAAATGGCCGTGAATAATCAAATGCGCCACTTCATAAAAACTGGCGTTGGTGGCCAGATCATCCACATCATAACCGCGGTAGGTGAGGCCGGTGCCTTGTTTACCGACAGTACATAAAGCAGTTTGTCCGGCCACCTGGCCACGTAATCCGGCGCCGCCGGCTTTCTTTGTATTTCCCATGTTATTTGTCCTCCGAAAATAGTTGATCTAATTTTTGTTCATAGCTGTGATAATCCAGATAATCGTACAGCTCTTCTCTGGTTTGCATAATGTTAAGAACATCTTTTTGATGGCCTTGTTCCAGTAAGGCTTTGTAAACGGTTTCTGCGGCTTTATTCATGGCACGGTAGGCACCGCAACAATACAGTACGATATCCACATCGTGTTGAGCTAATTCATCACAAGTAAATAAAGGTGTGTGACCGAATTCGGTGATGTTGGCTAGAATTGGTACTTTGACAGCGGCTCTAAAGCGCTGGTACTGTTCCAGGGTTTTCATGGCTTCCGGGAAAATCATATCCGCGCCGGCTTCAACACAGGCAATGGCACGTTCAATGGCGGCGTCCTCACCTTCAATGGCCAACGCATCTGTGCGTGCCATAATAACGAAGTTTTCATCGGTCCGGGCGTCCACGGCGGCTTTGATGCGGTCCACCATTTCCTGTTTTGAGACCACTTCCTTGTTCGGTCGATGGCCACAGCGTTTTTGCGCCACCTGGTCTTCAATGTGCATGGCCGCCGCACCGGCTTTAATGACTGAGCGGGTGGTGCGAGCAATATTAAAAGCGCCGCCCCAACCGGTGTCGACATCAATCAGCAGGGGTAAATCACAGACATCAGTAATTCTGCGTACATCGATTAAAACATCTTCAAGGGATGAAATACCCAAGTCAGGCATACCGAGAGAATTGGCCGCCACACCACCGCCGGATAAGTAAATGGCCTGATGGCCGATGGCTTTGGCCATACGGGCGGCGTAGGCGTTAATGGTACCGACCACTTTTAAAGGGTCATTTTGTTCGACGGCCCGACGAAATTTGAGCCCCGGACTGGTAATAGTTTGTGTCATAGTTGTTGGGTTTGCTGTTTACAGCCCGGGTGTTGTGTGCTGTGTTCGATTAAGATGACGTGATTGGTTGCGTTACACCCGAATTAGTCACGCTTGAATCTTCCTAAGCCGCAAAAAGCGACGATTGAGTCCCTGTTTTCAGGGAACGGGATTGTAACAGAAAAGTCCCAAAATAGCCACTTCGGTCGTGAGCATCAACGGTTTTTCAGGCGCGTTCTAAATGGCGTACCAGGCCACTGATGCCACCTTGTAAAGCGTACACATCAAAACCCATGTTAGCTAGGGTATAAGCGGCTGCCGCACAGCGCGATCCCATGTTGCTGCCGGCAATAATCGGTGCCTCGGGATTCAGTTGACGGCTGCGCTGACGCAGTTCCGGCAGCGGAATATTGAGACTGCCTTTAATGCCCAGTTGTTGGTGCTCATCCGGTTCGCGGACATCGATTAAGGTGGCGCCATCGGCAATTTTTTGCAGGGCTCTTTCAGCGGTGATCCAACGCACCACGTGGGCTTTCAGTAATTTGCGAAAAGCTTCCCCGGACAAGCGCATCAGCACCCCGTCACTCAGCATACGAACACTGGCATCCCGCGGTTCATTAGCAACCAAGGCCGATTCTCCAAATAAATCACCGTTACTTAACGTGGCCACCTGCTGTTCGCCTTCGCTCTGGCATTTAAACACGCCGGCCTCACCTTCTGCAATGATATAACAAAAATCACCGGCTTCGCCTTCACTCACCAGTTCATCACCCTGACGCACCTCGATGCGTTCCAGCACTGAAAACAGCTCGGCAACATTGCCTTGTGGAATCATTTGTACGGTGCGGCTGTTTAATAACCCCGGGACCCATTGGTAATCCTTGTGGTTGCGTAAGGGGCTGTCTAAGGGTGCGTCGTTGTGACAGCGGTCCCAGACCTGAAAATGTTCCAGTAAACGGGCATTAATCGCAAATCCGGTGATTTCTTTTGAGGCTGCCACAATACGCGCGCCGACACTTTTTTGGGCATCTATAATGGGGTATTTGGCCGACAAACTTTTTGATTTGAGGGTTTTTTCCCGGCCGGATTCTGTGGTGATATAGACCACGCCACGGGTTAAGTAGAGTGTTTGGTTTAATGGCTGCCCGGGTTCAGTCAGGGTATCGTCTTTGCGGGCTTCAAAAGTTTCGCATTGGGATAACAACAGGGGGTAAAAATCCGGATTGATTTTATTAAATGGAAAATAGTCCTTGAGTTGTTCTGCGCTGATCATGGATGGCGGCCCCTTTTTAGTCTTGGATATGGGTTTATCTTACCTGATTTTTCGGGCTTGTACAAAAAGGAATGGCGTTCCAATATCACGCCTTCGTGGTACACTTGTTCGCATTTAATTTTTTGAGTGTCATGCCGACGGTTCTGCGATATTTATTAAAACCCAAATTTTTGCACATGACCTTACTCGGTTTTGTGGCCGGTGTTCCGCTTTATTTGATTTTTTCTTCCCTGTCCCTGTGGCTGGACCAGGTGGGCATTGCCAAATCAGAAATCACCTATTTCAGTTGGGCCGCTTTGGGTTATTCGTTTAAGTTTTTATGGTCACCGTTGGTGGATCGCCTGCCAATGCCGGTGTTGAGTCGTTTACTGGGACAGCGGCGGGGTTGGCTGTTGGCGGTGCAATTGTTGATTATGACAGCCATTGTCTGGATGGCGATGACCAATCCGTCAGCCGGTGACGCGGCTTTAATACGCATGGCGATGGCCACGGTGTTATTGGGTTTTTCATCGGCCACCCAGGATATTTTAATTGATGCCTGGCGGATTGAAGCGTCCACTGAAAAAGACATTGCCATGTTATCATCGGTGTATATTGTGGGTTATCGGCTGGGCATGATTACCTCCGGTGCGGGGGCTTTATTTATTGCCGGCTATCTCGGCACGGCAGTGGGCGATTACCAATATCAGGCCTGGCAAATAAGCTATTTGGTGATGGCCTGTACCATGCTGGTGGGGATTGTCACCACATTAATGATTGAAGAGCCGCCGACCAAACAGGATTTGCTTTACAACACGCGGGATTATTTAGGCGTTTTGTTGGTGTTTGTGGTGGCGGTGTTGGCTTTTGTTTTAATCTATATGTCGTCTGCTGATTTGTTGGTGTGGTTTTCAACGCAACTATCACATGTCATCAGTAACGAGATATTGATTGATACCCTGACGGTGGCAATCAAATTAATCATCTCTTTATTGGGTGCAGTTCTGGTGGCAAAAGTAGTGAGCTACAGTCGCTTAATCAATCAAACGATGATGGTGTCGGTGTACGTGCAACCGGTGGCGGACTTGTTTAAACGTCACCGGAACCATTTAATATTGTTGGTGGGTATTATTGCACTTTATCGGGTATCAGATATTGTGATGGGTGTCAGTGCTAATTTATTTTACCAACACATGGGTTTTTCACTGGATGAGATTGCCGCAATTGTCAAAACTTTTGGCCTAATCATGACCTTATCCGGAGGTTTAATAGGCGGTGTTTTGGTGGTGAAATATGGGATTTTACGGATTATGCTGCTGGGGGCGATTTTATCGGCCCTGACCAACCTGCTGTTTATGGTGATGGCCGGGATGGGTAAGAGTCTGTGGTTTTTAGGCTTAATGATTTCTGCGGATAATTTATCGGCGGGCCTGGCGATGGCTGCGTTTGTCGGATTCTTATCCTTACTGGTCAACCGTCAATTTACGGCGGTTCAATATGCCATGTTTTCTTCGGTGATGACACTGTTTCCAAAAATCCTCGGCGGTTATTCCGGTGGTATGGTAGAAACTCTTGGGTTTGGGCAGTTTTTTATGTTGACCGCGATGTTGGGTGTGCCGGTGGTTTTGATGTTGCTTTATGCCATAAAAGTTAAGGCATTTGACTTCAGTGAAAACGATAAGTCACCTCAATGACATGTTATAATGCCAGCCTTTTTTAGACCCAATCATTATGTCTGAATCACCTCAATTCGCCGAAGAATCCACCGTTTTGATGATACCCGGACCGGCCGGTCAGTTAGAAATTCTCACCGCACCGCCGGTGGCCGATGCCGTGGACAAAAACCGGGTGGCCATTATCTGTCATCCGCATCCGCTGTATGGTGGCACCATGCGAAATAAAGTGACCCATATGCTGGAAAAAGCGTTTCGTGAGATGGGCGCCTATACTGTGCGTTTTAATTTTCGGGGTGTGGGTGAATCTGACGGTGTGTTTGATGATGGTGTCGGTGAAACCGATGATCTGATGGCCGTTTACGAATGGGCCAGGCAAGCCAAACCCGACAGTAAATTTTGGCTGGCAGGTTTTTCGTTTGGTTGCTATGTGGCGATGCGTGCGGTGCATGACATCAATCCAGAGCACTTTGTGACCGTGGCGCCACCGGTTGAACGTTATGATTTCACTGAATTAGATCCGCCGGATTGTCCCTGGCTGATGGTGATGGGCGAAGAAGACGACGTGGTCAGTCCGCGTGCAGTTTATGAATATGTGGAAGCGCAAAGTCCCAAACCACAGCTGGTGACCATGAAAGCCGGTCACTTTTTTCACCGCCGATTACTGGATTTAAAAGGTGCGGTAAAAAACGGCTTATTGCGGCAGGTGAACACCCAGCCGGAAGATTAATGGGCCCGGTTCAACGGTATCAACAGGAAGTTGATGACGGCACCTTATTGCCGGATCCACGCCAAGCCACCGTGGTGCAATCATTTCAACGCTTGTATGACGACCTCATCGAGCCGCCGAAAAAAAAGTGGTGGCGCAGAACTAAACCTGCTGCTGCAAAAGGTTTGTATATTTACGGCTCGGTGGGTCGCGGGAAAACCCATTTGATGGATTTGTTTTATGACAGTTTGCCCGGGTCGGTGCCAAAACGTCGCCAGCATTACCATGATTTTATGCAGTGGGTGCACCGACGGTTACGAACCCTGGATGGCATGCAAGATCCCATTGAGCACATCGGTCGGCAGTTGGCCAAAGACATCAAAGTGCTCTGTTTGGATGAGTTTTTGGTCAATGACATTGCCAATGCCATGTTGTTGGCCGGTTTATTGCGCTCCTTGCATGAAAACCGCATCACTTTGGTAACCACCTCCAATGTCAAGCCGGATGATTTGTACAAAGGCGGTTTACAACGGGCGAAATTTTTACCGGCGATTGCTTGGATCAATCAATACATGGCTGTTTTACGCCTGGATGGAGAACATGATTATCGTTATCAGGATAGTCACGACCATGAGCACTGGTACTTTCCTTTGAATACGTCCTCTGCCAAACGGCTGTCCACTTTTTTTGCTGATTATTCATTGGGCGAAGTGTGTCAGGATAATTTAAACATACATGGCCGTCCTTTGCCGGTTCGCAGCGTATCTGACAATATGCTGTGGTGTGATTTTGAGGCACTGTGCGTGGATGCCCGTGGTGCCAATGATTATTTGCTGCTCGGTGAGCAATTTGATTTTGTTGTGGTGGATCAAATTCCATTGCTTTCTCATGGCATGGATGATCAAACACGGCGCTTTATTACCCTGGTGGACGTGTTATATGAAGCCGAAGTGGGCATGGTGTGTCGTGCCGCAGTCCATTATGAAACCTTGTATCAGGGCCAACGCATGGCCTTTGAATACCAGCGCACCCGTTCCCGGCTCACCGAATTGTTGCGTATTCAGCCGCAGAAAATTGGCTAACACCGTCATCAAGTCTGATAAACTAATCGTTCATTCTATTCACAGGTGTTCTGATGTCACGATTTGCGGTGTACCATTGGATTAAAGTCAAGGCGATTAAGCCTGAAGCTGCGGTGGAAGCCTTGCAGCGTGCCGGTGAGCGTGCCAGAGCCGACAGTTGGCCACCCTTTATCCGACGATTTCTGTGGATTATGGGTAGCCTGGCGTTGGTGGTGGCTTTGTTGTTCTTTATGGCCTACAACTGGCAGTCCATGGGGCCGATGTACAAGTTTGCTTTATTGCAAGGCAGCCTGGTGTTGGTGGTGATTTTATATGGCTTGTGGTCATTGGTGTTAGCACCGCGCTATGCAGTCAATCAAGATACCCTTGAACTTGGTCGAACCATCGGCCAGGTGGTTATGGTTTTACTGATCGGGGGCTTGTTGGCTTTATTTGGTCAGGTTTATCAAACCGGTGCCGATCCCTGGCAGTTATTTGCCCTGTGGTCTTTACTCATTAGTGTGATGGTGGTCAGTTCAGGTCAAGCTTTGTTGTGGATTATGTGGTCAGTGTTAATCAATGTCTCATTGGCACTTTATGTGGATACCCGACCCATCTGGCTTATGTTGTTAGGTCACATTGAACAAGCGGTGTGGTTGTTTTTAATCATTAATGGTTTGTTGTGGTTGCTGCTAATCGGCCTGGATGCTGAACGACCACAATCTTCAAAGCAGCTCAGAAAGATGAGGGTAACACGAGCCTGGGCAGGGCAAATACAGGCTGTGGTGGTGTTAACTTGTTTCACTTATATGGGCATGGCGGCTATTTTAGACTGGCAGAAATTCGGTGTTGTTTTTGCTGTGGTATCGGTGCTGGGTATGGCCGGGTTTTATGTTTATTACCGGAAGGTTCGATTGGATTTGGCCTTACTGGCCTTATGGTCGATGTCGCTGATGACCCTGATCATGACCCTGGTGATTAAGATAATCGATGGCTGGGACTCGGGTTTGAGTCTTTTCTTGTTATCCATGATGATTATCGCCATGACCACGGTGGCGGTTAAGTGGCTTAAATCAATACCGGCACAAAACACTGAATCTTCTGTTCCTGATAATTAAAAACCTTCGACAATACATCACAATGGGCTTTTGTCCTAAAACGTCCTGCAATGTCCAACAGTTGTCCTGATAAATACGCTGGCATATTTATACAATAAGGATTGTTGACGTTTTTGCTTACTAAAAAGAGCGGTAGATGGCCGCAAAGGGTATTATTATGAAATTATTTAAAGTGTTCGTTTTGTTGTTGCTCAGTGGTCAGGTCTGGTCACAGGTTATTTTTTATAATGACTTTGAAGTGCCGGCCATACAGCCGTTGTTTCCGCAAGTGGCCGGCCAGTTTGTGTTGCCCAATGAGCCCGCGGCCAATCAGCTTAAATGGGTGGTACAGCAGTTAAGCGAATCCAGCACTTCGATTGCTGATATTAATGCCCATTTTTCCAGTGGATTTAATGCCAATGACTTACAAAACTTTTTCGACTCACTGCGCAATACTTATCCGGACGGGAAAATAATTGATATTGTTGCCATGACACCCATGAGTACAGCGGTGGTGGTTCAAGGTCAGGATGCGAATGCCGACATGGGTTATTTTCTGGTGGACAGCCGCTATACCGGTAATGAAGAAATTGTGTATTTTTCTGTGTCGCCCTATTCCGGCAGTGTGCAATATCCGGTCGATCAAAACTTAACCATGCAACAGGCCATCAGTAAGTTGAATACCTTTGCCGCGGATGTCGGTGTTTTGGTGGCTTATGTGGATCACAATAATCAATGTCAGCCAGTTTATCAAAGCAATGCCAATACCTTAAAAGCCACCGCCTCGATTTTTAAAACCTGGGTATTGGGTGGATTGGCCAATCAGGTTGTCAACAGCACCATTCAGCCCGGTCAAAATGTGGTTTATGATGCCGATCAATGGGTTAATGGGGGTAGTGTGGTTAATTATGAACCGGCAGGAACGGTCTTTTCGGCACAAGATTTGGCGGTGATGATGTTGGGGGTGAGTGACAATACAGCGACAGAAATAATCCACGATTTGGTGGGCCGATCTGTGATTGATCATTACATTGATGGATCCGGTGTGGTCGATGCCACTGTACTTAAACCGATTTTATCGATTAATGAACAATTTCACCTGTTTTTTTCAATTCATCCAACCACCGCCACCAACTTTATTAACGACACAGAAAGCAATCAGCTCAATTTCATCAATACTCAATTAGAACCCCTGGGCGCGGTAACCAGCTACCCTTATCAAAATTATTTTTTGCTGACCAGCGGAAGTTGGCGTGCATCAGCCATGGAAGTTTGTCAAAATTTCGCGCACTTACGTACTTATCCACAAGGATCAGACGCACTGGCATTAATTGACCGTGCCATGGGTGCCCAGACAGCGCAGCCTGAAATCAGGAATCATTGGGATCGGGTCTGGTATAAAGGCGGTAGTCTGGTGTCCGGGGTTGATGGTTATCATGTACTCACCCATGCCTGGTTATTAGAAGATAATGGTCATGCACCCTATGTGGTTGTTGGCATGACCAATGATGATAATGGCGGTATTGATAATAATGACGGAATATATAAGGTGCAGTCGGTTTTGGCAAGGATACTTGAATTAACCCGTGCCGGCTTGTAATTGAAATATTCCGTTCACGTTAAAAGTGGTGCTAAAATGCTTAAGATGAATCCGCAGACCTCAACAGCCATTGAACAAGTCACATGCTATAATCAACGCTGACCAACACCTCAATACGGCGGCCATGCAACGCGACCAATTATGGTATGAATTGAAGCAACATGATTTGACCAGTCAGGCGAACTGCCCTGATGATCCTTTTTTAGCCGATGACGATAACTGGATGACACGCCTGTTACAGGGTGTCGGTGGCTGGTTTGCAGCACTGTTTTTACTGATTTCAGTGGGTGTGCTGGTATCTCCCATCATTGAATTTCCAAAATTATGCGGTTTGTTGGGTTTAATCATGAACCTGTCTGCATTTCATTATTATTGGCACCACAAAAAATCAACTGCTCATCTTTTTTTAAAACAACTGTTCCTGGTGCTGTCTTTGGCGGGACAAGCCCTGGTGACTTATGCGGTGACTGATTTTATGGGTTGGCAGCACAGTGCCTTATTTTGGGTGCTGGCCATGTACCAGGTCATTCTGGTGCTTGTGATGCATGATTATGTGCACCGATTAATGAGCGCTTTGTTTGCAGTGACATTGATTTTTTGGGGACATGCGGTGCTGTTAATCACCGGTATCGGCAGCGCTTTACTGGCACTTGCGTTGGTTTGGTTATGGATGGATAAGGTGGGGTGGCAGGCCGAAAAACGCTTGTATGAACCCCTGGCGTATGCCGCCGCTTTGAGTTTAGTGGCCTTGAATATCCAAACCTTAAACTGGTATTGGCAGTTAACGTACAGTAAGTACGACGGTGTTTGGCATCATGGCGAGTTAGTCAGTGGTCTGTTGCATTTGGCGGCCTATGGTTTTTTCTATTGGCGTTTGCAACAAAACCACATGCTGCCCAAAAATCATCAACAACGGCTTTGGCTTGTGTTGGTCGTCATTGGGCTGGGTTTATTGGGGTTTGTGATACCCGGTCTCAGTGGTGCCGTCCTGTTGTTGTTGGTGGGTTTTGCAGTACGCCAGAATCAGTTAATGGTTTTAGGCGGGGTGTCGATGCTGGGTTTTGTCAGTTGGTATTACTATCAATTGGACACCACATTATTAAACAAAGCCATGTTATTAGCGATTTTGGGCAGCATATTGTTATTAGCGGCCTGGTTCGGACAGCGGCCGACCGGTCCGTCGCAAGAACCCGCAAAAAGAGCCACAGGTGGTCGAATGGGGGTGGTTGTTTTGACCATGCTGGCGACTTTGGCGCTGGTGAATGCCGGTATTGTACAAAAACAACGGCTGATTCAGCATGGCGATTTGGTTTTCTTTAAACTGGCACCGGTGGATCCGCGGTCTTTAATGCAAGGTGATTATATGCGGTTGCGGTTTGCCCTGGCTGATGACATTCAATCACAATTACAATCTGACGTGAACAACAGTCTGCCACGCTTTCCTGATCAAGGTGTTATCACAACCGATGACCGTCGAGTGGCGCATTGGCAGGGATTTTATCAGGGGCAGGACTTATCGGCGGGTCAATACCTGCTTGATTTGCAGTGGCAGGGACAGCGGGTGCGTCTGGCCAGTGATGCTTATTTTTTTGAAGAGGGCAGCGCCAAAAACTTTGAGCAGGCTGAATACGGCGGTTTTCGGATGAATCAATACGGTGATTCTGTATTGGTGGGCTTGTATGACGCTGACTTTAAGCGCCTGGTTCATTCGCCTGCGGATGTCGATAATTGATTAACTTGCCGACAAATACTGTCCACCGCATCTAATATTCTTGGTGTGGGGCGACTGAAGGTATCGGGATCAACCACAATAATGTGTTGTTGTTTGATGGCGGTTATTTGTGGCCATTGTTGTAAGGGATTGGAATCGTCAGCCGGCTGCATTTGAATGATAAAATCCGGATTACGACCAATCACCGCTTCCTGAGTCACGGTGGCTGCGGTGGTTGGTAAATCCTGGAATATATTGTCCAAACCACATAAGCCCGCTGCTTCACTCATCCAGTGCGGTGCACTGACCGTGTAAAGTGGTTGGAAAGACAGTTGTAAAAACACAGAATACGCTGGGTGTGTTTGTTGCTTGTATTGATTAAGCCGGGACATAAATTGTTGGTGGCTGGCAGGTTGCGGTAAGTCGAGGTGCTCAGCAATGCTGAGCAACGCATTACCAATGTCTGATAATGACACAATCGTAATCGGTACCGTTTTAAACTGATGGTGTTGTAACTGCTGTAACACCTGATTTGTGGTGCTGCCCTGCCAGTAAAAAACCAGATCCGGTTGTAAAGCCAACATCTGCTCCAAATCAATGCGAAAGGCATCACCAATCACGGGCAGTTCTGTGGCGTGTTCTGGATAATTACTGTAAGCACTGACACCGACCAGATTGTCACCACCGCCGGCGGCAAAAACCAACTCAGTGATATGAGGTGCCAGACTGATGGCTTTGGGTGATTTGGTTTGTGCCTGAACCGAACTGATCAATAAACCAAGAAACAGTATTGGCAGAAAACGTGTGTGCATGATTATATGATATAGATGAGAGCGCTTATTGTAATGGGTCAGCAAGCTAAAAGCCATTGGGTTGAATGCACAATTGTCGAGGATAAGATATTGAAACTGTTTTAAAAATAAACCTTGCAAACAAGAATAATTCATCTAAAATTCGCGGCGCAGTGATGTTGGATCGGGCTTCACCTTGGAGTAAGCCAAATTACTGCTATTTTTTATTGACATTAAGGCGATATTCTACGAAAATGCCGTGCTTCGTTCGTTGGAGGGATACCCAAGCGGCCAAC
>CAZLAW010000046.1:5783-15658 GCA_964557625.1 uncultured Marinicella sp. | reverse complement strand
TCGGTCACGCCCCAGGCTTTGGTTTGGTAGCGCGGTGCGAATTGAATCAGTCGGGTGTCCGGGATTCGGTTGATGTGGTGGCAAGCCAGGCTCAGCTGTCGGTGGGGTTGGTTAAGATTGCTGCCAAGACCCAGATAAACCCGCACCTCATTGTTCATGGATGGACAGTTGGTAATTGATGGCGCGTTTTTTTCGCTTACCGTAAATCAGACTTTTGATGGCCTCCGGCGGCATATTTTGGATTTGGGTCCAAAACTCGGCCTGGGATTTGAGTTGTGCATCGACTTCACTGCGTAATAATAAAAAGTCATAACCGGCACGGAACCGTGGATGGTGTAGAGTCGAGTAAACCCCTTTGCCGAACATTTTTTTAAAGCGCAGTTGTAAAATCCACATTTGCCGAATGCCGTTTTGAATCGCCCGCGGTATCATCAAACTTTTTTGTTGCTGACTTAACACCTGTCCGGCGGCTTGGTGCAGTGCATCATGGGGTGGTTTGCCCTGGCGTCTGAGTTTTTCGTAAAGTTCTATACATGGTGGCCATAAGACACAAGCGGTTAAAAAAACCGGTGTGACCGACAGGCCCTGCTGAAGCCGTTGATCGGTGTTGCTGAAAGCGTGCATCATCAGACTGTGCCAGTTGGGATCGGGTAAAAAATCCACCGCTGTGGGAAACAGAATTTTGAACAAATCCAGCTCTAACAGCTTATGAAAGGCCTCGGCCATGTTGCCGCAATGAAACATTTTTACGGTTTCGTCAAACAATCGGGCAATCGGTACCTGATGCAATAAATGCCGGTGGGCGGTGATTTGGTGTGCCATTTCGGTGGCTAAATTTAAGCCTAATTTGGCTTCAAACCGCACCGCTCTGAGCATCCGTACCGGGTCTTCGATAAAGCGTTGATCGGCCTGGCCAATGAGTTTTAATTCACCGCGTTCTAAGTCTTCCACACCACCGACAAAGTCCAACACCTGACGGGCATCGATGTCATAGTATAAAGCGTTACAGCTGAAATCTCGCCGGATGGCGTCTTGTTCAATGGTGCCGTAGACATTGTCACGGATAATGCGGCCTTTTTTTAACACCCGGTCACCGGCATCGTCACCGCGAAAGGTGGCGATTTCATACACCTGACTGCCCATGTAAATATGCGCCAGACGAAAACGGCGACCAATCAAACGGCATTGACCTTTAAAGACTTTTTTGACTTCTTCGGGGGTGGCGTCGGTGGCAATGTCAAAATCTTTGGGGTGTAAGCCCAACAATAAATCGCGTACGGCACCGCCCACCAGGTAGGCCTGAAAACCGGCGGATGTGAGCTTTCGGATTATTTTCTTGGCCGCTTTGTGAATCTCGCCGTGCGGTAAATGGTGCTGGTCAGGGCGATATATGAGTGGCTGATGATTTAGCAAGTTGGGTGGTTTCGTTATAGTGGCTTATAGTATAATTACGTTTTTGATTAAATCAAGGAGCCATTGAATGACTTTTGTCGTCACCGAAGCCTGTATTAAGTGTAAATACACCGACTGCGTTGAGGTTTGCCCGGTGGATTGCTTTCACGAAGGCCCTAACTTTTTAGTGATTGATCCCGAAGAGTGCATTGATTGTACCTTGTGTGAACCTGAATGTCCTGTGGATGCCATTTTCCCGGAGGATGATTTACCGGCGGGACAGGAAGCGTTTCTCGAAATTAATGCGGAGCTCGCCCCCAAATGGCCGGTGATTACGGCCATGATTGATGCCCCGGAAGATGCCGATGAATGGGCGCAGGTTGAAGATAAAATTCATTTGCTTGACCGCGGTGACGAATAAACCGGGATCAAACCAAAATCAATCAACTCCTAAACCGGAGAAATAACAATCCGCTGATTAACTGTCCGTAGCGACCGCGGCATTAAACAAGTGGTTGAATAAATCGTCAACCACAAAAGCCGAAGGGGCTTTGAAATCCATGGTTTGCATCCAGATTTGTTGTTTTTGGGGCAGTTTTAAACAGGTTAAAACATATTGACCGGAACGATCCACATAACGGCTCTTAAAAGAAAACAAGCGCTTAAAAAAGCCCTGATCTTCAACGGTTTGGTTGATGGGGTCGTCAAAATATAAAATGACCTGACAGTCTGCTTCATTGGCTTCAATCGCATACCAGTTGTCACCTAAATCACCATTCATTAGTTGCCAGGCGTCTTTGTCATTATAAAGTTCAAGGGTAGGCACGCCGTCATCATCAATGATAATGACGTTCTCATCGGCACTGCGGCGTTTGGCAAATGCCATTTCCGGTGGTTTGACGCTGTCCAGAGTGATGGGTTCAAAGCTGCGATCAATCTCGGGAATGGACAGTTGACCGGTGTCTTGTGGCAAATCAAGGCCGTCCACTTTTTTTAAGGGTTCTGTTTGTTGGGCCTGCAGATAAGGTTCTTCCTTAATAAATCGGCTACAGCCGCTGACAATAAATAATAAACTGACAATCAAAAAAAGGTGATTTAATTTCATTGATTTGTGAACTCCTGTTGGATGGCGCTTATGTGTTGTTTGCGTTGTGTTGGGTTAAGTGACATCAGTTGTAACGGCCGACGGATGCCGGATGATAGCATTTTTGCGGCGTTCATAACAGCTTTTATCGGTCCCGGATTGGGTTCCCGGCTTAATAATTGATACAAAGGTTGAAGCGTTTGATTCAGATTGCGGGCCTCACTGACATCACCCAGAGCCAGGGCATGACAAATCTGCTGCAGGGTTTTGGGACGGACGTTGGCGGCCACGCTAATCACACCGTCTGCGCCCAGTTCCATGGCCCGGCAAAAACTGTCATCATCGCCGGAAAGTACAGCAAAATCATCCATTTTGGCCAGTTGCTCAATGCGCGCCATATCGGCTTTGGCTTCCTTAATACCGATAATGTTTGGGTGCCGGGCTAACGTCTGGGTGGTTTTGGTTGCTAAATCATTGCCGGTTCTTGTGGGCACGTTATACAGCACAACAGGCAACGGGCTGGCATCGGCAATGGTCCAAAAGTGGTCTTTTAACGCCTGTTGGGTTAAGCGCAGATAATAGGGTGTAACCACCAAAACGGCCTGCGCACCACAAGCGGCGGCTTGTTGGTTTCGGGCGATCACTTGGTCGGGCGCAATGGCACCGGTTCCGGCCACGACCAGGGTGTCGCTGTTGGCGCAACGTTGGCCGGCAATGGTCCACAGCTGTTGGGTTTCTTCGGCGGTTAGTAGGGCTGATTCGCCGGTGGTTCCGGCAATAATAACCGCGGGTGTTTTAAGGCCTATATGCCAATCCAACAGGGATTTGTAGGCGTCCCAGTTAATGTCGCCATCTGCATCCATGGGGGTGACCAGTGCCACCATGGCACCACTTAAGCGGGCGGGATTAAAATTTGGGGCTTGTTTTTGCACCATTAAAACTTGTACTTCATTTTTAAACGCCCATAATTATAGGGTGTTTTTTAAATAATATGAATGAAACCATGCTAAAAATTGAAGACAACATCAAGCAACACCCCATCCTTGTCACCAGTGGCGCCACCACTTCATTGCAACAAATGAGTCAGGATTACCTGTGTGTGTTTTTCTACCCACGCGCCAACACACCCGGTTGTAGTCAGGAAAGTCAGGATTTCAGTGCGCTGTATTCGGCCTTTAAAGAGGCCGGTTGCGAAGTGATCGGTGTTTCGGCCGATAGTTTAAAAAAGCAACAAAATTTCAAAGCCAAATTTGACATGCCTTTTGAGTTGGTGGCCGACACGGAAGAAGTGTTATGCGGTGCATTTGATGTCATTAAAGAGAAAAACATGTACGGCAAAACGTTCATGGGCATCGAACGCAGCACCTTTGTGTTAAACCCACAGGGCGATGTGGTGCTGTCGTGGCGAAAGGTGAAGGTCAAAGGCCATGCCGAAGAGGTTTTGCAACAAGTCAAGCAGCTGGCAGATGCAGACTGATTGTTCTGTCAAAAACCAATGGTCATCAAGTGATTTGCGGTGAAAAACAGCCGGTGATTGGTTATAATCGGCGGCCACTTTAAAAAAACAACAACCATACAGGACAAAAAATGACGCAAAAAATCATTGTTATCAAAGGAGACGGCATTGGGCCGGAAATTATGGATGCCACTTTGGCGGTATTGGATGCGCTCAAGCTGGATTTTGACTACGCATTTAAAGAGGCCGGTCTGGCGGCTTTGGAAAGCCAGGGAGATTTATTACCACAAGATACCCTGGATGCCATCAGTGCCACCGGTGTTTGTTTGAAAGGACCGTTAACCACGCCGGTGGGTAAAGGCTTTAGTTCCATTAATGTGGCTTTGCGTCGTTACTTTAAATTATACGCCAATGTCAGACCGGTGATTACCTTCCCGGGAACCATGGCACGCTATGACAATATCGATATCTTAACCGTACGGGAAAACACCGAAGGGGCCTATTTAAGTGAAGGCCAAACCATCAATGAAGACCGCACTGTTGCTGAGTCTAAAATAATTGTCACCCGCGAAGCATCGATGAACATTGTTCGTTACGCGTTTGAGCAGGCACAAAAAGCCGGCCGTAAGAAAGTCACCGCGGTACACAAAGCCAATATCATGAAGACCACCTCGGGTCTGTTTTTGGAAGTGGCGCAGGAAATGGCCAAAGAATTTCCTGATATTCAATTTAATACCCTGATTGTTGATAATGCCTGTATGCAACTGGTGATGAACCCTGAACAATTCGATGTGATTGTCACCACCAATTTATTCGGCGATATTATTTCTGATATTTGTGCCGGATTGGTCGGTGGCTTAGGGCTGGCACCCGGTGCCAATATCGGTCAGGATGTGGCCATGTTTGAGGCAGTTCACGGTTCAGCGCCGGATATAGCTGGACAAAAAATTGCCAACCCGACGTCTTTAATTTTGGCCGCAGCCATGATGGTTGAACATCTGGGGTATGTGGAACAGGCCAACCGAATTCGCGAAGCGGTTAAGCAAACCATTGGTGCCAAAGACCGCTTGACCGGTGACATGGGTGGCCAGGCCAAGACCGCTGAATATGCCAATGCCGTCATCAGCCGTTTAACATAAGCCAATAAAGTAGACCTTGGTATCCCATTGATTCGGTATTCACACATTACATCCGGATTTGTTGACCAAGGTCTTATAGAATGCCCTTTTTTGTCATATTTGTGGCAATAAAACAACATCCGGGTTTATTGGGGCCACTATTTAGCGTAAAAACCCACAGCAAAATTGACTTTGTGTTGTTTTTTTGCAAAAATTAGGCCAATAAATTTATTAAATTAACGTTAAGCATCCAATTGATGAGATTGTTATTGTCCATAATGAGTGTGTTGGTGGTGGTTTTTGCTTCTCAGGCAACACCAACGGTCACCCAGTCGCCCATGTCCATTATGGATTTGGGGCACTGGCGCAGTGACATTGCGGCACGCATTTACCCTAATTTTTACCGCGAGTTGAATACGGCACCAACACCGGAGTTTTCTCAAGCGGTCAGCTATGCCGGTGCTAAATTTCATTTTTCCCAGGAACAATTTAATTATCTGGGTGAACTGATGGATGGAAAATCATATTTTTTCACCTTTGATTATGAAAAAACATTTATCAGACCCACCAGTTTTGCGGATAACCCTTTTGAGTTTGATCAGATGATGTTCACTGACCGTGAGATGTACAGTCGCCGGATTTTTGCGCCAGGGGTGGCTTTTCACTTATCAGAGCAGTCTCAATTTAACCTGTCGGTGTTATTTGCCCAGCAAAATTATTCAGACATGAATTTCCTGGCGTCACCCATATTGACGTACAGCCAACTGGATATGTATCCGGTCAGTTACACCGAAACCAGTAATGGCCTGGGTGTTAATTTGGGCTTAACCCATCAATTAACCCATTGGTTGTCTTTTGAAACCCATTACCAGTCTAAAATCGATATGGACGGGTTTAGTCAGTTATTGGGGGTTCAGGCAGACCCGGCTGACTTTGATATTCCGGCCAGTGTTGATGTGGCGGTTAATTTTCAGGTTAGTCCCCGCAACAGTTTTCAGTTGATTGCCCGGCACAACTATTACAGTGATGTGAATGCTTTTGTGTCACGCTCTTATCCTGATATCTTCTTATCCTTTTTAAATGACATGGAGAGTCCGGAGTTTAAATGGGCCGATCAAACTGTATTTGCACTTGGCTATAGTCACACCTTTAAACAGGGCACTGAGTTCAACATCGAATACACAGGCCGTCAACAACCACCGGCCACGGATGCCGATTTAACCACCATCTTAAAGGCGATATCTGCCGATTACAGTGTGCGTTTGGGTGTGAGCACCCCGATTCTGGGTGGTCAGCTTGATTTATATGCCAGTTATGCGCCGCAACCCCTTAATTACGGCCGCACCGATTTTGGTCGGGTCAGCAGTGCTTTTGAAGGGCGTCACACCGAAGCGGTTCTGACCTGGTTAAAAACTTTCTAAGTCCCTGATGGGCCAAACTATCCCGGATGCTGTGGTGATATGTGATTGCCGTAAGGTCAATGCCATACGCCTGTGTGGTGCAAGCCCGTTAATCTTCTTATGCGCTTTGACTTTTCATAAGTTGCCATTTTCTGTGGATTAAAAACAAAACTGTCTTATAATTCAGTTTATGAATGTATTCACGAACTGGTTTAAAAGAAATTTTTCTGACCCGCAAATCGTTATTCTGACCATGGCGCTGGTGGTCAGTTTTGTTTTTGTTATCTATTTCGGTCGGGCATTGGCACCGTTTTTAGCCAGTATCGTGGTGGCGTATTTGCTGGAAAGCGTGATAGTGCGTTTAGAAAATCTCAAGTTGCCGCGGGTTCTCGCGGTTACGGTGGTTTTTCTGGTTTTTGTGGCGGTGATGTTTATATTACTGGTTTGGATGGTGCCCAAGCTGATTGCCCAAGTGACCCAATTGGTTCAGGCCTTGCCGACTTATTTTTCCACCGGATTGGACTTTTTAAGGACCTTGCCAGAAAAATACCCTAATTTAATCCAGCCTGATCAGGTGCAGGGGTTGATCAGTAAGGTCACTGAAGAAGTGACCGTTCTGGGCCAGCAAATGTTGGGTAAAACCGTGTCATCGGTGTTTAGTGCCTTTTCAATTGCGGTATTCCTGGTGGTGATGCCTATTTTGGTGTTTTTTTTACTCAAAGATAAACAGCAGATTCTCGCATGGTTGCGGCAATTTATACCCCGGGATTCGAAACTGACGCTTTCGGTTTGGCGGGAAGTGGATGTGCAGATTGGCAATTATGTGCGTGGCAAAGCGTTTGAAATTTTATTGGTGGGCTTAATCACTTACATCGTTTTTGTGTTTTTGGATTTGCAGTATGCCATTTTGCTGGCCACGTTGACGGGCTTTTCGGTGTTGGTGCCTTTTATCGGTGCGGTGGCGGTGACCTTTCCGATTGCGTTGGTGGCTTTTGTTCAGTTTGGTTGGTCCGCCCCCTTTGCCTATGTGATGATGTCTTATGGTGTTATTCAGATTTTAGACGGCAATGTTCTGGTGCCGTGGTTGTTTTCTGAAGTGAATAACTTACACCCGGTGGCGATTATTGTGGCGGTGTTGTTTTTTGGCGGTGTCTGGGGATTTTGGGGGGTGTTTTTTGCCATTCCGCTGGCCACCCTGGTGAATGCCATCATTCAGTCCTGGCCACGAACCGAAGTGGTGACGGACACCGGGCCGCTAAACCAGTAAATCGTCCAGTTCGTTGTTGTTGACTTTGGCCCTTAAATCGTCAAACCCACCCACATGGGTGCCGTTGATAAATATTTGCGGCACCGATGTCCGGCCACTTTTTTCCATCATAATGGCCCGTTGTTCGGGGTCTTTATCAACCATAATTTCTGTATAGCTTAAATTCAGGCTGTTCAAAAGATTTTTGGCTGCCACACAAAAAGGACAGACCTGGGTGCTGTAAATGATGATTTCGTTGCTCATATTGATATTTTACATACAGTGTTTGGGTTTCGGTAAGCCGGCATATTTACTGGCCAGCCGTACCGGACCATCCGGAAATAAACGGTATAAGTGACGCGAATCAATCGATTCATCGAGACGCTGCCGTAATACTTTAATCAGTAATCGCATGGGCGGCGTGTCGCCGGTTTCTTGATAAATATCGCGTACCGCTGAGATAATCTGTTCATGGTCTTTTGTCAATTTCAGATTATCCATTTGTGCCAGTTCTCTGGACACTTCAGGGGACCAGTCATCTTTATTCATTAAATGGCCGTTTTGATCGAGGTTTATTTCCATGTGTGTGTTTTATCGTGTTGTTCAATCAGGGTCAACCATTGTTGATAATTGATTGATTGAATACCCATATCATTCTTTTCACCGGCTTCATGGTTGAGCCAATACACCGGTGTCGGCTGCTTTTTGACCCATGTCAGAAACCGCTCTGTTTCCTGCTGATTTGCAGTGCCGTAAATAAGCAATGAATCACCTGCAGTAATCAGCCCCAATCTTTGTTGGCAATGATCTAAATTTTGCCAGCGGTATTGATGTAAAACACTCATGCGATAAAGTCTGCTTTTAAAGTCAGTCGTATCAGTTTTTGGCGCGCATCAGTACAATTTAGCTCCGACAACCGAATAAAATCTTCGGCACCATACAAAGGCAGTGCCTGCCATTTTTTACTTAACTGTGCATGTTGTTGCAACCTATGTTCACTGCCCGGATGCAGAACAATATCAACCCGGTGGTCAAAGTTAAGACAAGCCAATATCAATAAATAGCTTTGCTCTAAACGGGCATGACTGAAGTCCGGATAAATGTGGAATAAGCTGCGCATCACGTGATTTCTACAATCCGGTCAGACTGCTCCATACTGTTAACCAAGGGTGCCAGTCCAACAATGGAAAAATGCGGTGGACACGTTGTTTCATCAAGCTTTAATTGATCAACCATGGTTCTGCAAATCCATAAATGACCACTTTTCACGGCTTTCCACTGGTGTTGTTGATGATGGTGTTGCAGAATATGGGCCGCTGAACCAAAGAAAAATACGGTGGTGATGTGGTGTTTGCGTATGGCTGACTGAACCAGTTGACGAGCGTGTTCAACCGCTTGTTGCCAGTCATCGGTTGGATTGATTAAAAAACTAATGCGCATATATAAAAGTAAACACAAATGGAATTGAATTTAAGCGTAAATTAACAGTCTGAATTATACAATATGACCATGAAATTTGTTTTAATCATCTATTTGTTTGTCAGCGTGTGGCACCCGGTCAGCTATGCCCAGGTCAAATTACCTGATTTGGGCAACCCTTCTGATGCGGTTTTGTCAGAGGATGACGAAGCGCGCTATCGCAAAGAAATCAGACAACAGATGTACGCCTATCAAATGATTATGACGGATCCGGTGGTGGCTTCTTATATTTATCATCTGGGATACCGGCTGGCGGCCCACTCAGATAAGCCGACCCAGCCCTTTGATTTTTTTGTGGTGCCGGCTGATGTGATTAATGCATCGGCTTACCCCGGTGGATTGATTGTGGTTTATTCGGGTTTGATTTTAGAAACAGATTCTGAAAGTGAGTTGGCCGGGGTGCTGGCGCACGAAATTGCGCATGTCAGTCAGCGGCATATCTCGCGTATGATTGCGAAACAACAAAAAACCACCATCCCGATTATGTTGGGTATGTTAGCCGCAGCAGCTGCAGCCAGCGCCGGCAGTAGTGGTGATGCGCCGATTGCGATTGCTTCCACCATGACCGGTTTACAACAACAGTTGGCCATTAATTTCACCCGCTATCATGAGTATGAGGCCGATCGGGTGGGGATTAATACCCTCTACAAAGCCAATTTAAATCCCCAGGGAATGGCCGGCTTTTTTGCCAAGTTAATGA
>CAZLAW010000046.1:0-5683 GCA_964557625.1 uncultured Marinicella sp. | reverse complement strand
GAGGACAACGCTGCATTTTTATATGGACGGGCTTTATACCAGTATCAGAAAAATGATTTTAAACAATCATTGCAGACGCTGGAAACAATTAACACAGATGCCGAAACCGTTGTGCTGGTCAAAATCTTAAAAGCCCAGAACCTGAATCGTTTGGATGCCGATAAAGGTCAGGAATATATTGACCAGCTGGTGAGTCAGTATCCTGATAATGCTTTGGTTTTGGAAGGGACGGCGAAAATTCTGATGCATTCTAAAGATTTGGCCAGGCTCGATCAGGCCATCAGCCAGTTACGCAAACTCAGTTATCAGCAGCCTGACAATCCCCACTATCAGGATATGTTGGCCATCGCCAATTATAACGCCATGAAACCGATTGAGGCGGGACAGGCGATGGCAAAGCGGGCACATTTACTGGGTCAGAATTACCAGGCGGTAAGGATTTTAAAAAACCTGCGTAAAAATGAACAACTGGATTATTATCAAGCGGCAAAAATTGATGCGCAGGTGGTTGAATATGAGCCTTTAATCACCGATGATGAGCGCCAACGAGCGCGCAATCCCAACCGACCCGGTCGGTAGGCCGCGCAAAGTCGCTTAAGACGGGGCTTTTGGGCAATAAATTTTGCTAATTCTTTCCGATTCGATTAAAATGCGCGATTGCGCAAAAATTAACAGGTAATAATATGGCACGAGTGACCGTAGAAGATTGTTTAGAAAAAGTACCCAATCGTTTTGATTTGGTACTCATGGCGTCCAAGCGCGCCCGCTTAATCGCCAATGGCCAGGAGCCGATGGTTGAAGAAGAAAATGATAAGCCCACGGTATTGGCATTGCGTGAGATTGCTGAAGGTAAAATCAACAATGATGTCCTGGCTGAATTAGAACTGGAAGCGAAGCGTGCCAAAGAGCTGGAAGCTTGGAATGCCGCTGCTGAGACACAGGATAATGAAGACCACGACTGATCCGGTCTTGATTCAATGGATTTATCGGATGTGATGGCGGAGCTGTCTTTCACATCCGACACCATGGGTCACAAAGCGGTTCAGGCTGCTTTTAAAAAGCTCAAAGAAAACACCAACCCCTACCTCAACGACGAGGAGAAATCCACGCTTCGTAAAGCCGTACATTATGGCGCCCATGCCCACGAGAAACAAATTCGCAAATCGGGCGAGCCTTACATCACCCATCCAATCATCGTGGCAGCTATTTTGGCCGAAATGCGGGTTGATATTGATACCCTGGTGGCCGGCGTGTTGCATGACACCATTGAAGACACTGATGTGGATTTTGATGATTTGGTCCGAGAGTTCAATGCCGATGTGGCGCATTTAGTCGAAGCCGTCACCAAACTGGATAAATTGAAGTTTAGAAACTTTAAAGAGGCACAGGCAGAAACGTTCGTCAAAATGCTGTTCGCCATGTCTGATGATGTGCGGGTGATTATTATCAAACTGGCCGACCGTTTGCACAATATGCGGACCATAGGGGCCATGAGCCGTTCCGGCCAGAAGCGCATTTCTCAGGAAACCATCGATGTGTATGCGCCCATCGCCGAACGCATCGGTTTAAAACACATTCAAAAGGAATTGGAAGACCATGCCTTTAAAGCCCTGCACCCCAACCGTTACCAGCAAATTGTTAGCGGTGCCAAAGAGATGGCCGGTAACCGCAAGAAAGCGATTGAAAAAATTTGCAAGAACATTGAAAAAGCCTTGTTAGACGCATCGATGGTGGCCGATGTCATCGGCCGCCAAAAAGCACCCTACAGTATCTATAAAAAAATAAAATCAAAACAATTGACTTTAGATGAAGTTCACGACTTATTTGGGGTGCGTATTATTGTCCAGGAATTGCACCAGTGTTATTTGGCTTTGGGGGTGATTCATAACCTCTATCCACCCAGTGAAAACGGTTTTAAGGATTATATTGCGGTGCCGAAACAAAACGGTTACCAGTCCATTCACAGTATTGTTACCGGCCCTTATGGCTTAAAACTGGAAATCCAGATTCGAACCCAAAGTATGGATGAAATGAGTGAAGCCGGGGTGGCAGCGCATTGGATGTACAAACAAAAATCGGCCCAATCCACCGCCTCACTGAATAAGGTTCGCAGTTGGCTGGGATCCTTGTTGCGGTTACAGGCAGATTCAGGCAGTTCATTGGAGTTTTATGAAAACTTTAAATCCGATTTAGGTCTGGATGAAATTTACGTGTTTACCCCTAAAGGCGATATCGTCCAGTTACCGATTAAATCGACGGCGATGGATTTTGCCTATGCCATCCACACTTCGGTGGGTTCACATGCGGTCAGTGCCGTGGTCAATGGTGAACCGGCGACTTTATCCAAAGTATTGGAAACCGGTGATACCGTCAGTATAAAAACCACCAAAGGCTTAACCGTCTCACCTGACTGGCTCGGTGTGGTGGTCACCAGTAAAGCGCGTACCGCGATTCGTAAAGAACTGAAAGACATCAAGGATGAAGATGCTTTGTTATTAGGTCACCGCATGTTGGATCGGGCTTTGGACACCTTTGGACATTCGTTTGAGGCCCTGGATGCCAAAACCATTCAAAAAGTATTGAAAGAGTATCAGTTAGACAGCATGGATGATTTGCTCAAATCATTTGCCTATGGTCAACTGCTGCCATCCATTGTGGCCAGAAAACTGCTGCCGTTAATGAAAAAACGCAAACTGGATAAGGATTATCAACCGAAGGAAGCCCTGATTATTGACGGCACCGAAGGCTCGATTGTGAATTATCCGCACTGTTGTTTTCCGCTACCGGGTGATGAGATTACCGGTTATTTAAGTCCATCAAAAGGTGTGGTCATTCACCGCAGTCAATGCGTTAATCTGATGGAAACGTTAAAAGACAGTCCCGAGCGTTCGGTGAAATGCCAATGGAATGTGGATCCTTCGGGTATGTTTAAAACCAAACTGGTGGTTGATGTGATTAACCGCACCGGAGTTTTGGCCAATCTGGCTTCCCTGATTGCGGCGGAAGATGTTAATATTGTGACCATTGATCAGGTGGATAAAGAAGGCGGTTTTTCCCAGTTAAATTTTGTGGTGGAAGTGGAAAGTAAAGGCCACGCCACCCAACTGATGAATCGCTTACAACGCCACACTGAAGTGCTTAATGTTAAACGGGTCTATCATGAAAAAAATAATTAACACCGACAACGCGCCGGCTGCCATCGGTACCTATTCACAAGCGGTGGTGCACGGCGATGTGCTGTATACCTCAGGACAAATTCCCATTGATCCGACCAGCGGTGAGATGTTGGGGCCTGATTTTGTTCAGCAAGCGCATCAAGTCTTTAAAAACCTGCAAGCCGTGGCGGAGGCCGCCGGAACGGATTTGCAACAGGCATTAAAACTCAACGTTTATTTGCAAGACCTCAATGATTTTGTGGCGTTAAATGAAGTGATGAGTGGTTATTTAAGTGAGCCTTATCCGGCCCGTGCCGCCATTCAAGTGGCCCGTTTACCCAAAGATTCATTGATTGAAATTGATGCCATTATCGCCATGCCTTGAGGCCATCGGCGGTGCAACTTTCCGACCTAAAAGGTATTGGCCCGGCGGCGCTTGACAAGCTTAAGCAGCTGAACATTGAGTCGGTGCTGGATTTATTGTTTCATTTGCCTTTGCGTTATGAGGACAAAACCCGAATAACACCGATAAACCAAACCCGTGCCATGCAACCGGCATTGGTGGAAGGTGAGATTACCAAGAGTTTTGTTATGCAAGGAAAGCGCTCAATTTTGGTGTGCGAAATTGCCGATGAAAGTGGCTTTATCCAGCTTAAATTCTTTAACTTTTACTATTCCCAAAAAATTAAAATGCGCACCGGTAAGCGGATACGTGCCTATGGTGAAGTGAGCCATGGCATGCATGGGCCGGAGATGATTCACCCGGAATTTTGGTTGCAGAACGACATTCCGCCACTGAGTGACCGGCTGACCGCGATTTACCCCAAAACAGACGGCTTACAACAAAAAAGACTACAAGGTGCCGTACTGCAAGCCTTGGAGTTGTTGCAAAATGGACAGCTTAAACTGGACGAATTGTTGCCCAATGATTGGCTACAACAAGCGCAATTACCTGACTTGCAGTCAGCGCTGAAGGATGTGCATAAGCCGCCACCGGATGTGGATATGAACCGACTGATGGCAGGCCGTCATCCGAGCCAGCAACGGTTAAAAATCGAAGAAATGGTCAGCCATTTTTTGGCATTGCAAGCCATCCGAGATCAGCGACAACAACATCATGCCCCGCAGCTTCTACTCAGTGCCGATCAAAAACAACATTTCATAGACCGTCTGCCTTTCACCTTAACCGGCGCACAGCAACGGGTACTGAATGAAATCAGCACAGATTTAGCCCAGGCCATTCCGATGCAGCGTCTGGTTCAGGGTGATGTGGGCAGCGGCAAAACGGCCGTGGCCGCCGGTGCCATTGAGCACGCTTTGGCAGCCGGTAAACAAGCGGTGTTCATGGCACCGACATCCATTTTGGCTGAACAGCACCGTTTGACCCTGATCGAATTTTTCCCGGATAAAGAAATCGCTTTTTTATCCGGGCGCTTAAAGGTCGCTGAGCGGCGTGAACAACTGGCCAGGATTGCGGCGACAGCCGATATCATTATTGGTACCCATGCCTTATTTCAGGAAGAGGTGGTGTACCGTGATCTGGCGCTGGTGATTATCGATGAACAACACCGTTTTGGTGTCCATCAACGCCTGTCTTTAAAAGCCAAAGGGGCGGACGATAACAGTTTGCCGCACAGCCTGATTATGACCGCCACCCCAATTCCCCGAACCCTGGCGCAGGTGGCGTATGCCAATCTGGATGTCTCGGTGATTGATGAGCTACCACCGAATCGACAACGCATTAACACCACCTTACTGGATAACAAAAAAATGCCACAACTGGCCGAGCGCATTGAAGCCGCCTGCCGGCGCGGTGAGCAGGCCTATTGGGTGTGTACGCTGGTGGAAGAGTCTGAACATTTACGTGCCAAAGCCGCTGAAGATACGTTTGAGGAACTCAAAGACTGGTTTCCCAATTTGAAAATTGGTTTGGTCCATGGTCGTTTAAAAGATGACGACAAAACTGCCGTAATGGCTGATTTTAAAGCCGGTAATATTCAATTATTGGTGGCCACCACCGTGATCGAAGTGGGTGTTGATGTGCCCAATGCCACCTTAATGGTGATAGAAAACGCCGAACGCTTAGGTTTATCCCAGTTGCACCAACTCCGCGGCCGGGTGGGGCGCGGCAGCCGGCAATCCCACTGCGTGCTGATGTATCAGGCGCCTTTGAGTCAAAATGCGCAAACCCGCTTATCAACCATGCGCGATACCAACGACGGCTTTAAAATCGCCAAAACCGACTTAAAACTCCGTGGCCCGGGCGAAATCCTCGGCACCCGCCAAAAAGGCGCCATGGAATTTCGTCTGGTCAATGTAGAAACCGATAAAGACCTGTTCAAACAAGCCAAAGACCTGGCGCAATCCATGCAAAAAAGCCACCCGAAAAACTGCCAAGCCCTGATTCACCGCTGGCAAAGACAAGCTGCGACCTTGGCGAAAGTTTGATAATGATTCCTGATTTTACAAATGTTGGATATAATCCATCTCATTGCCTAATACACGCACAATATGAATGGTTGATTTTT
>CAZLAW010000045.1:0-15736 GCA_964557625.1 uncultured Marinicella sp. | reverse complement strand
TCCAGATGGGTCAAGTAATCGTAATCCGACAACGCCAGAGATGCCAGTGCTTCAGATTGGGCAAAAGTGGCTAAATAACCATCGGTAATCATGGCATCGGCCTGATTAAACATATTCGGTAAAATGTTTTTAAGTGCCGGTTTAATCACAATATCAGCCAGCTTTTCTGATTCTTTGGTGTTTTGTACCAATGCCACGTCAATGCTTTGATAGGTGACAGACACCACCGAAGATTTGTCATCCACCTGTCCCAGGGGGGATGAAATATTCACCGCAATAATAATGTCCGCACCCATGTCCTTGGCCACATCCACCGGTAAATTATTTAAGATACCGCCATCCACCAAATAGCGGTCCTGATGCTTAACCGGACCGAATACCAAAGGCACGGCCATGGAAGCACGCATCGCCATGGCCAAATCACCGTGGTCCATCACATAGGGAACCCCGGCATTCAAATCGGTGGCCACTGCCCGAAACGGTATCGGAAAATCATCAAAGTTCTGTACATTAAAATTACCCACCAGCCGTTGTAATTCCAGCATCACCCGATGATCCCCCACCAAACCCGAACTTGATTTTGCCCCTTCTTTGGATATTCCGATTTCCAATTCGGTGAAATAGTCTTTTTCCTCTTGCTTTTGGCGGTAATTTTTAAGTCGACGCGGTGAGCCCGGGTTTAAGGCTTTGTCCCAGTCCACTGATTTAACCGCCCATTCAAGGTCTTCAGGCGACATCCCTATGGCATATAAGCCACCGACAATGGCACCCATGGAGGTACCGGCAATGTAATCCACCGGAATATTTTTCTCATGTAACGCTTTAATCACACCCACGTGAGCAATACCTCGGGCACCGCCACCGGATAATACCAAACCCACTTTCGGACGTGGCTCAGCCGCAGTCGCTGACAAGCCATAGAAACAAATAAAGATGATAAAAAATTGCTTTAGTCCTAACATGAATGACAATATTCCTCAGAACTTAAAATTTTAGCAAATTTTTATGCCTTGATTGACATTTATCTATTGTTTTGTGACAAGCCACCGATGCTTTTGTCGCACCATATAATGCATCATCAGCCCCCTGATGATAAAAAACAAGGTAAACGCCGCCCATAACCGGTGGTTATCATTCACCGTCGGCAACAGTACAGCCGAACCATACCAGGCAGGCAAAAAGGCCAGTAAAGTCGCCACCAACATGGCATTACGCATAACCTGAGCCGCGGTGATACCGACGCACAAGCCATCATAAATAAAACCCAGCATCGCCGCCAGCGGCAACAGATAAACCCAGATTAAATAGCTGTCGGCCGCATGCCTGACCGCGGCTAAGTCAGTCAGCAAAGCCACCACCCCAGAACCGGTCAAGACAAATAAAATACTTATGCCCAAGGCCACCATGGCGGACACTTTAAACACCGAAATCAAAGCGGTGTGCAAAGCCGGCCAGTCCTTTTGTCCATACAAACGACCACTGATGGATTCAATGGCATGGGCATAACCGTCCAGCGCGTAAGAGGTTAAATAGAAAAAATTCAGTAACACTGCATTCACCGCCAGAATCAAGTCACCTTGTTGGGCACTGAAACGGGTCATCAAAGCAAACACCGTCATCAGACACAGGGTTCTGATAAACACATCCCGATTAATGCTGAACAGTGCTTTCAAATGCCCAGCTTGCCACCATTGCCGCCGTTGCTGCCATATGCCCAGTGACAAGTGCCCTGATTTAAACAACCAATAAACACCGACAGCAGCGGCCAGGCCCTGGCTGATTAAAGACCCCCAGGCCACCCCACGCACATCCAGATAAAACACCATCACCAACAAGTAATCAAGCGCCATATTGCCAACTTGACTGATTAAGGTCAAAGCCAGTACCCGCCGGGCCTGGTTAACAGCCAAAAAATAGCCATTCACCACAAATAAAATAAGATGAAACGGTACCGACCACAATCGAATATCCAAATAGTCACGGGCCAGGGATTCACTGTGACCGCCATCGGCTAAAAACCCCAACAAAATCGGTAGCCACAACCACTGACTAAGCACCACCACAAGACCCAACAGCACTGCCACAGTCAAAGCGCGGGCTAAATGGGCCCGGCTTAAAGCCCCATCACCGGCTCCGCTTGCCTGTGCCACCAGTCCCACTGTGCTCATGCGCAGAAAACCAAATCCCCATATCAACATATTCATCGCCGTTACGCCGATATTGACCGCTGCCAGATAATCAGCCGTATCCAAATGTCCGAGAATAGCGGTGTCCACCACCCCCAATAAGGGCACACTCACAGAAGCAGCCATCATTGGCAGTGCAATGCGGTGAATTTGTTTAAAGTAAGGCGGCATACTCATAACGGAAAGTTCTGGTCATGAGGCACATCCTGAGAATCAATTTTGGGATGGTAATTCAACAATGAGTTTTTTGGTGAATTCGCCCTGATCGTTATAACCGCGTAAAGTGACCTCTTCATCCAAAGTGAATGCCAACGCCGCCTGACGGTATTCACGGGCCGAGTTAATCTCGGTATTATTGATGTGGGTAATCACATCGCGTGCTTTCAACCCCTGCTTAGCGGCCGGGCTGTTGGGCGCCACGGCGGACACCATAATCCCCTTTTTGGGTTTTGGAATACGAAAACGCATGTGGTCATACGGATTGAGAAAAGCCAGGCCCAAAGATACCCGAATCACTTTGCCATACTTAATCACCGACTGCACCACCTGGGTGGTGGTGTTGGCCGGTATCGCAAAATTAATCCCTTCAGCCCCAATTTGATTATAACTGGCGGTACTGATGCCCACCACTTCACCCAAAGAATTGATTAAGGCACCACCGGAATTACCTTGATTAATGGCGGCATCGGTTTGAATCAGGTTTTCAACGGTGCTGATGTTTAAACCCTGGCGGCCGGTACCGCTGACAATACCCATCGAGGCACTTTGATTTAAACCATAAGGATTGCCCACTGCCAACACCACATCACCGGTGTTCACCAGGTCACTGTCCGTAAATTGTGCCGGCACCAGATTTTTGGCATTAATTTTAATCACTGCCAGGTCGGTGTAATCATCGGCGCCGACAAATTTGGCCTCGAACTGTTCATTGGTCCACAAAGACACCACCACCCGTCTGGCATCGTCTATCACATGACGGTTGGTAACAATATGACCGTTTTCAGACACAATCACCCCTGAACCGAGGTAATTTTTATTGATAAAAGGCGGTTGGGGTGAAATACCAACGCCCGGATTGGGGACCAGCTCATTGCTTTGAATATAAATACTGACCACCGAGGGCGTGATGCGATGAATTGCCGAAGCATAGGAAAAAGGCGCTGTTTGCGTGTCATTCGGGTTGTGCACACGAGAACCAAAAAACCACAGGTATAAAAAACCTAGTGCCAAACCCAAAATAACTGATTTAAGAACAAAAGTCAGATGTTCCTTCATAGACTGCACACAACCAAATAATCCATTTTATCGGATGTGACGTTAAAAACCAGTTTATTCTGAATGAACTTGGAGCAAGTCAGCCAAAACATTTTTAGCCGCTTCAAAAGAAAAGTATTGCCTGACATTATTAAGCCCCCCGTCTGATAAGCGCATCCATAAATCTTCATCCTGATATAAGCGAACCACTTCACGGGCAAATTCATCGGCATCGTCGGCCATTAACACATCTTCACCATGGCGGGTATACATACCCTCAACCGCCACTGTGGTGCCCACCACCGGCTGACCATAACTCATCGACATATTGACCTTGCCTTTCACACCGGCACCAAATCGCAATGGCGCCACCGCTATCCGAATATCAGTCATCATCGGCGCTATGTCTTCCACAAAGCCATGGAATTTTATCCCCGGCTGTTGTCCCAGCTGCGCCACTTTATCTGGCGCTTTCGAACCCACAATATGTAAAGTCACATCGGGTAACCGGGCATGGATTTGCGGCCAAATGTCTGCCACAAACCAGCAGATGCCATCCACATTCGGGGTGTGCTGATAGCCACCGATAAAGACAATGTCCCGGCGTTGTTGATAGGATTTTTGGCGGCCGTGGATTTCATGGATATTGGACAACACGGCGACCTGTAATTCGGGCATTTCCCGGGCCAACACCGACTGCTCATAAGGACTCACAACCAGGGTTAAATCACAGGCTTTGGCCACCGCCAATTCTTTGGCTTTGGTTTGTTTAGCCGCTTTTAAAGCTGATTTTTCACCGGCTAATTCCGCCATTCTTTGTTCCCGCAAATAATGCAAATCCACGGTGTCAAACCACAATTTGGCTTTGGGAGCGTAGTCTTTAAGCGCTTTGAGCAACGGTTGAGCCACATAGTATCTGGACAATAGAACCACCTCAAAATAGGCCCCCTTACTTTCCAGATAATCCACCGGAGAACTGTATTTCGGCGCATACACACATTCAACACCCAGGTTTTGTAATTGCGCGGTGTAATCGCCAAAATAAGCCATGTTCTCAGGCATAAAGCTGACTTGATGGCCCAATTGCTGGAGAATTTGAATGATATTTATCATCCGCAACGAACCCGAATCCTGATCGGGGGTCGGCGTACAGGCATCCACAATAAGTATTCGCGGTTTTCTTTCCTGAAAACGGGCCTGTTCAATGGCGGTGCCGGGGGCCGGTTGTTGTTTTAACGCCTTCTGCCATTTTTCGGCAAATTTCTGCTGATTAACCACCTGGTATTTTTTCACCCCGCTGCTGACATCGGTGCCGGATGAAATGCCCTCAAAATGAATCACCCGACTGCGCGGTTGATACAGCACCCGTAAGCCGGCTGCACGCACCGCAAAAGCCAAATCCGTGTCTTCGTAATAAGCCGGCACATAACGCTCATCAAAATAACCGAGCTGTTTAAACAGCGCCGTCGGCACCATGATACTGGCACCGCTGCAATAACTCACAGCGCGCACATGATTGACTTCCGGCTGCTCCGCCGATTCCAGGCGGCCGTAATTCCAACCCGATGCATCACTGAACACAATGCCGCCGGCCTCTTGTAAACGCCCGTCGGGGTAGCGTAACTGACTGCCCGCCAAACCGACATTTTGATGTTGCTCAAAGGTGTCCACCAAAGCATCCAACCAGCCATTATCCACTTCAGTGTCATTGTTTAAAAACAACAAATAGTCACCCCTGGCCAATTGTGCGCCCTGGTTACAGGTGCGAATAAACCCGCCATTTTGTGCCTGACGGTGGTAGCGAATACCCTGAATCAAACTGATGTTGTCCTGAGTTTCATCATCAGAACAATCATCCACCACAATCACCTCAAACGGTGTTGTGTCATTAATCTGACTGATTGATTTTAAACAGTGGTAGCTGTGTTGAAAATGGTTATACACAGGAATCACCACACTCACGTGGGGTTTTTTGGATGTATTGAGTTGCAGCGGTTGATATTCAGCGGTCAATGACTGGGCCTGAGCGGATACATTCGGTTGACGCCGGGCCAGTTTACTTTTAGCCAATTGCCAGGAGGCTTTCAAACCGCGGGTTTTAACGCTGTTGCTGATACGCTTGGGTAAACCCAGCAACTGTTTAGAACGATACAGCGTTTTATTTTTGATGCGCCGCACCAGTCGTGCCATACCCCGCAGAGGCCGGGTCAGGCGCCAGGAACGTGAACGCATCATTTGATCCACCAGATCCCGTGCCTGATCGCGTTCTTGTGTAATGATTCGTAATTGTTGGGTGTATTGTTCAGTTTGTTGTTCAAGTTGTTGTGCCAGTTGCTGATTTTGCTGATGACTTTCAAGCAATTCAGCTTCAGTGGTTTGCACCTTTGTATTTAATTCGCTCACAGATTGTTGTAATTCACCGATCTGTTGAGACAATGCTGCGGTGCGTTGTTCATACACAGACCGGTCTTTGGCAAACTGTGACACTAAACCCGCCTTGTCTTTTTTTTCTAAAGCTAAATTATCGGTGAGGTGTTGAATCTGCCGGTCCAGACCTTGTGCCCATTCGGCTTTTTCTGCAAGATCTTGCTGTAATTGATTGTTTTGCTGCGACACTTGCTGCAGCTTTTGACTTAATCGTAAAAGCCGCTCCGCCTTCACATCCGGTGCCAGTAACCCCTGATATGAAACAGCCCGCTTCTGCGGTTGTCGCCCTTTCCATAATTGCTGATAATCATCAACCATCTCAGGTAAAGATCGTGGAGTCTGACTCAATAAGTTTTCGTGCACCGCTTGTCTCAAAGCGGTGTCTTTTTTCAGGCTGATTATTTTTTGACCGATGGCCGCCGCCTCAGCGACCACCAAAAAGCCCGTATGGTTGTCCTGAATGCGGTTTTTAAGGGCCCCGGTTCGGGTGGCCAACACCGGAACCGCCAACATCTGCAATTCACTCAGCACGTAACTAAATGTTTCAGACACCACCGCCGGCATCAGCGCCAGTTGCGGCGCATATTGTGACACCAACGCGGGAAGCTGGTCACGCTGATATTCTTTAATCACCGTTAACTGTGGGCTCGGCTTAAAATCATCGCCATCATCACCACAACCCAATAACACCCACCGGATGTCCGCCAGCTCAGCTTGTGCCATCACCTGTTGCAGCAGTTGTTTACCCTTACCGGTAATCAGTCGGCCCAACACCAACACCGTAAAGGGTTTGTGTTCAGCCTGATAATCAATGGCTAACAAAGTCGTTACGCCATGGGGAATGACACGGGCCTTTTGATAACATTGGCTGTGGTCTAATTTACGGATATTATCCAACACCGATTGATTCGGTGCCACAATCTGAACCCGGTCGGCACTGAGCTTTTGGTTCAGGGCTTGTTGCCAGGCACGCACTTGTTGTTCATCCACATCACTGAACGGTGAATCCTGCTTAACCGCCAGCGCGGCTCGGATATCCGCCTGACTTAACGTATCTTGATCCAATTGCGCCACCAAAGCCGGCCAATGGGGAAAATAATCATGTAACACCCGTACTGTCGGCAGACCGGTACTGAGACAATCCATCGAATGGCCAATCAATGATGACACCATCAGGCCGCCGATGGCGTAATCGTGCTGAACCTGTGACAACATATCCCGGTAAGGCTGATGACTGATCGCCACCGTATCAATGCTCGGGGCACATTCAAAACGCGCCAGCAATAAACCATCCACCCCGCCATAATGTAAGCGGAACTTTTCACCATAGCTTTGGCGAAAAAACTCACCCTCACTGACCAATACAAAATGATTATGCTGCGCATCGGTGGTGATGTAATCCTTGAGCCATTGGTGCACACCGCCCCCCCAATCCATCACCACATGCAATAGATTCGGTTTATTATTCAACAAGGGATAATCATTGTCGGTAAATACATCCGGTGGTTGTTGCGAAATCAACCACTGAATCGCCGCCATCGGATGGGCCGGTAACGGATGCTGATCACCGATATCCGGATACCGGGTCATCATGGGTGCGTCGTCAGCTTGCACCAGTAAATTGGCTGTGATGTGCACCGCATCCAAAGCCGATAACTGATTCACATCCGTTAACGCCAAAAGCGCCGGGTTATAAACCCTGGCGAGGTATGTTTGTGCCGGCGACAGCACACTCAAAGCGGCATCAAGTGCCTGTACTGAACCGGGGAATTCAAAATGTGCCGGTAACGGTGACAGCCGGTAATCTGCGCAGGTTAACGCAGAAACCGCCGTCACGGTTTCGTCATTAAAGGGGGACAGCAAACGGCTCTGCCAATAATCCGGCAGGGTTATTCGGGCATCGATGAGTATTACCGGTCCATCTCCACAATGCTGCTTAACCCAGCTTGCCAAATCCGCATTGATTTCAGGCAATGTACTGTGAAAATCATCCCCGTCGGTCAGTTCCTGACGGCTGTTGAAATATACAATCTTAAAGCGCTCTATCATGCGCGCATTCTACCAAAACCAGCCTCTTTTTATACAAATAAAAAACCCCGAAGCCGGGTCGGGGTTTTCAAACAATTGCTCATATCTGAACTTTAGAACATTTCTTTCGGTAATTCCTGTTGTTTATAGCCTTCAGGCACCGTTAACAAGGCGGCATCGATTGTGTCGTTTTTCACATCCATTAAAATCCCGGTTTGACCGGCATCTTTAAAATAGACCGGTAACACATCACCGATGGCGGCAAAGTTCATGCTGTTGTCCTGACCGAACTGAGAAGCCATTTTCTCGGCAATTTTCATAAATTTAGCAATCACCGCATATTCAGCCGGCGCCACATCCAAATCACCATACTCCGTAACACAATAATCACCACTGCTTTGACCATCAACGGTTTTTACCACCACGTCACAGTCATAACCATTGAATTCTTTGCTGGCCCCGCTTTTTTCATAAACCGGTGCGGACGCTTGTTCCGGCATTTGACTTTTTATCATGGACTCCATCATGCCGCGCATTTGTTCACGTTGCGCTTCCGGGACATTGGCCATTTGCTTTTCTATCATGCGATCCATCATGGCGGACACATCAGATAAAGCTTCAATTTCTTTTTCACCAAACACCATAAAACTTTTCTCATCGTGGTTAACCACCACAAATTCAGTTTTATCACCGTAAAAGATAACATCCGTATGGGTTTGGTCATTGGTGGAAACTTTCACCACTTCCGGCGTCAGCAACATGCGGGTGGTTTCTTGACCGCTGTCATCGCCATAAATTAACGTGGTGTCCGCCATGGCAGCTCCGGCTAGTAAGCCGGCGGCCCCTACAATTGATAATAGTTGCGTTTTGATGCGCATAAATTTTTCCTCATAACTAAATTGAATGGACATATTGTACTCACAAGTGTTTAATCTCGTGTTAATATTTTGCTCAATTTTTTGTGAACTACACCACACCCTGTGACCCGACGCAACGGATTCTTAAAATATTGGCTGTTACGCAGCCTGCTGTTTTTAACCGGAATGATGATTGGACTGGTTGTGCCCTGGTACACATACATCAACCATGTCACCACCACCATTGCCCAAGACCGTTTTGAAGTGCCCTCGGTTATTTACGCCCGGGCTTTAGAACTGTATCCAAATCGTCCGCTCAGTGCCGAAGCGCTGAACTATGAACTGGATTTATTGGGCTATCAACCGGTGAACGGTAGTCCACAAACAGGCCAATACCGACAACAGGGCAGTCATTACGAAATCCATTCAAAAGGCTTTCAATTCCCCGATGGCGTGGAACAACCCACCCGCATAAAACTCACACTCAACAACAACCACATCAGCGATATCACACCGGCCTTGTCTCGATTGGAACCCAAAGTTATTGGCCATTTTTTTAATCAGGATTTCGAAAGCCGTCGTCCCATCGCGCTTGAAGAACTACCTGATACCCTGGTGATGGGTTTACAAGCGATAGAAGACCGTGAGTTTAAACACCACCATGGTGTGTCCTGGTCGGGGATGGCCCGGGCAGCACTTAAAAACCTGATGGCAGGACGCATTGTTCAGGGTGGCAGTACGCTGACCCAACAACTGGTGAAAAATAAACTGCATTACCACGAACAAACATTTTTGCGGAAACTGCACGAATTGCTGGCCGCCACTTTGTTGGAAAACAAGCTCACAAAGCACCAGATTCTGGCGCTGTATTTTAATGAAATTTACTGGGGACAAAACGGCCGGGTGGCCATTCACGGCGTGGTGGAAGCGGCCCGGTTTTATTTCGCCAAAAATGTTCATCAGCTCACTATTGCTGAACAAGCCACTTTAATCGGCCTGATTAAAGGGCCCTCCTGGTACAATCCATACCGAAATCCCGAACGGGCACTGACTCGCCGAAACGTGGTTCTTAACAGCTGGCTGGAAACCGGGATTATTGATAAAAAAACCCATCAACAGGCTAAAAATTTTCCGCTAAAGTTATCCCAAAGCCGCCAGATTAAAGGCGATTACGACAATTATATTGATGTGGTTAAGCGCCAGATTCGCAATCGCTTTTCAACCACCGAACTCAAACAAAAAGGCCTGCGAATCTTTACCCACTTAGACCCTTATATTCAATATCGCACCAGCCAAACCGCGCAAAAAACAAACCAATGGCTGTCTGATGAAGTGGAAACCGCGATTATTGTCAGCAGCAGTCAAACGGGCGGTTTGCTGGCATTGACCGGTTCGAAAAACCCACGTTCACAATACAACCGTGCGCTACTGGCCAAGCGTCAAATCGGCTCACTCATTAAACCGTTTATTTATCTGGCCGCTTTGGAAACCATGCCCGGCTTTGACTTAAACACCGAATTGCATGACGGCCCCATCAGTATCCAAACCCCGCAAGGCCCCTGGCAACCGCAGAACTGGGACAACCGGGGATTAGGTGACATCACAGCCATGGAAGCGCTGGTGCAATCAAGAAACCAGGCCACGGTTGATTTAGGTGTTAACATCGGACTTGACAATTTACTGACATTTTTAAATAAACTGGGTCTCAACATTCAACACAACGCCCACCCCGCTTTGTTTTTGGGTGCCCTGGAACTCACCCCTTTTGAAGTTCAGCACTTATTCAGTCTGTTTGCTTCACGCGGCAACACCAGCCACATCAACGCCATTATCAATATCACCGACCAGGAAAATAACACCTTGTCACGCGCCGTTCAACCACGTAAACAACACCTTAATGTCGCCCACATCGACACCATCAACACCGCGCTCAACGCCATTACCACCCGCGGCACCGCCCGCCGGCTAACCACAACTTTTAATCTGCCCAAACCCCTGTTCGGCAAAACCGGCACCACCAACAATGGTCGTGACAGCTGGTTCACCGGCTTTAATCAGGATTACCTGATGACCGTCTGGGTCGGCCGCGACGACAACAAACCCACCCCCTACTCCGGCAGCAACGGCGCCCTGATTCTGTGGGCCAATCTGTTTAAAAACCTGTAACAATTTTTCAGTCATGCCCGTGCTTGGCAACTTTCGCTTCAGCCATGATAAAACGCTTATCCGCGACGCCTTCGGGCTTGACCCGGGGGCCCATGACAAACAGAAAATTTAAGTTTAATTTACAGAACATAATGCTTCATTGAGACATAGCGGCTTTTAACTGCTTAAAAAAATAAACCTCAAGCCATAACAAATCCCCCTGAAATTCGTTAAACTATCGACCTTACAGCCACCTCAGCCACCATGAACAAATTATTTAAAGTCACTGGTCTGATCATCGCGATTATACTGCTCAGCCACTGCAGCCAAAAACATGACAGCACTCAAGCTGAAGTCAAAGATCTCAGCGAACAACCGCGCATCACCAGTCAAAACCAGGCCCCTGATTCAGTGCGCCCCCTGTTGCAACAAGCCGATCAGGCGCTCAGTGAAGGTCAGACCACAGCGGCCATTAACCACCTGCAACGGGCATTACAAATCAGCCCGGCCACCACAGAAATCCAACAACGTCTGGCTGAAGCCAACCTGGCCGATGGCCGCTACCGCCAGGCCGCCTATTGGGCCGATATTGTGGTAAATACCGGACCCAAAACCGAACCCCTGTGTAGCCAATCACGTCAAACCCTGGCGCTGGCTGCCGAAGCCCTGGGTGATCTGAATACCCAAGCACAGGCTCTGGCCGCACTCAACGACTGTAATCAGCCCTGATGGACATTGAATACGTATTAGGCGCCGACGGCCTGTTGGCACAAACCATGGACGATTTCCAGCCGCGCCAAACGCAGCTTGATTTAGCCCAAACCATTGCCGATGTTATGAGCAATAAGGAAACTTTAATCGCCGAAGCCGGTACCGGCACCGGTAAAACATTTGCTTATCTGGTGCCGGCCTTATTGTCCGGTAAAAAAACCATCATTTCCACCGGCACCAAAAACCTGCAGGAACAATTGTTCAATAAAGACATCCCGTTTTTATTGTCACACCTTAAATTAAAACACAAGCCAAAAATCCGTTTACTCAAAGGCCGCAGTAACTACCTTTGTCATTACCGTTACCAGCAGTCACTGCATAAAGCCGTGTCCCGCTATCCCGCCAATAACACCTTGTTTCGAAGGCTGCCTGAGTGGATTGAAGAAACTGATACCGGCGATCTGGTGGAACTCAGTGATGAGCTAAACAACAGCATCGTACGACATGAAATCACTTCAACAGCAGACAACTGCCTCGGCAAAGATTGTGACTTTTATCACGATTGTTTTGTTTATCGCGCCCGCAACCGCGCCATGAATGCCGATGTGTTGGTGATTAACCACCATTTATTGCTCGCTGACATGGCGTTAAAAGAAGACGGCTTTGGCGAACTGTTACCCAATGCTGAAGTGATTGTTATTGACGAATCTCATCAGCTTTCGGGCATTGCCGAACGCTTTTTCAGCCAGAACATCACCAGCCGCCAATGCAAAGAACTGCTGGCCGACATTAAATCCGGCGTCGGTGAAGTCAAAGGCGGCTTTCATGCCATACAAGATGCCTTTTTCGATTTTGACATCAGCTTGAAAAAAACCCAAAGCGCCCTGGTGTCTTTGGATAATCGCCGCTCCATGGAAGAGCTACTCAACCAGGAAGACATCCACAACGAGCTGCAACAGTTCGAACACAACGGCCGGGATTTACTCAACGCCTTAGAACCCATGGTCGCTGCCGATAAAGCTGTGGAACAAGGTTACCTGAGACTGGCCGCCTTATTGGATTTACTCAAAGACATGATGGCAGCCGATAATACGGATCACGTCTATTGGTACGAAGCCGGCAACAACCGTTTTGCTTTACATAAATCACCGCTGGATGTGGCCGGACCCTTAAGTCGCTTTAAAACCAAAATTGACGCCGCCTGGATTATGACCTCAGCCACCCTCACCGTTAATCAACGCTTTGACCACTTCCAAACCCAAACAGGCTTTAACGACGCACAAACACTATCAGTGGACAGCCCTTTTAACTACCGCCAACAAGCCCGATTATTATTGCCCGAACCCGGCCGCTTACCCGAGCCCAATCATTTCAACTATAACAACGAACTGTTCCAATACTTGCGGCCCATCATCGAAAGCATACCCGGCGGCATATTCTTCTTATTCACCGCAAAAAAGAACCGTGAAGCCGCCAAAGCCTTCTTTGAACACAGTCATATCGATCGCAATCTCTACGTCCAGAACGACAGCAACAGCGCCCAAATCTTAGAAGAATTCCGAAACGACGGCAACGGCCTGCTACTCGGCACCTACAGCTTCTGGGAAGGCGTCGACGTCAGCGGCACCGGCCTCAGCTGCGTCATCATCGACCGCATCCCCTTCCTGCACCCTGATGACCCGATCCAAAAAGCCAAAGAAAACCACCTCAAAAACCAGGGTAAACACCCCTTCAAAGAACTGCAAATCCCCCACGCCACCCTGACCCTAAAACAAGGCTCCGGCCGCCTCATCCGCGGCGAAACCGACCACGGCCTATTAATCCTCTGCGACCCCAGATTCAAAACCAAACCCTACGGCCAAATTCTGCTAAAATCCCTCCCTGAAATCCCGCAAATTGATTCCCAAGATGAAGCGATTGGGTTTATGAACTTTTAGTATTTATAGTCTTACTGGCATTGTACTTAATTTTGAATTCCCTTAAGGCAACATCCATATTCAGTTCGGCATCAATATAATTGCAAAATTTAACGAAATCTGAACTAGCATTTTCCAAAGAAAAGTTCATTTTCTTTTTTTTATCTTTTAGAAAGTGTTTAATATTTGCATTCACAGTTAAACAAAAATCTTCCGCAATTTTATATGGTTCGGTACTCTTATCCATATTTAACAAAATACCAGGCGTTTTATAGGCCCTCATTATGCCCTGGTTAATTCTTTTAACTAAGCTTTCACAAGTTTTCTCTAAATCACGTGTTAAATGGACATAAAAAGCTTTGTTACCATAAGCTTGATCTAACCGCCCCAATAACCATGATAGCCTGTTATCTACCTCAATATGATTTAATGGATAATCAAAGCGTTTCGCTCCTAGAAATTCAGTTAATGACTCATGTGATGATGAATAATTATCGATATGCTCACATGCACGAGCAAAAGTGGTAGAGCCGCATCTACCTGTGCATAACACAAAAACGTTCATATATATTACAAACAATAACACAGAATATTCATTACTGAGCATAATGAAAACTCTAATAATATTTTCTTAAAAATTAAAGTTGACCAGTATAATATAATTTATATTTAATTACCCCTAAAAGCTTCTTTATGAAAGTATTATCGGTACCCGACTTAGAATTAAATCTATTTATTAAATTAATTAAAAGAAAACCTGATCTTTTTGACACTATCTATCTAACTAAATATTATAAGAAAACATCAAAGAAAATAATTCCCGACCCATTTTCAAAGAATATTTCCAACCTCATTATTAACTACATACAGAAGAACAAACCAATGTCCGTCATCAGAATGGGTGACGGTGAAATGAATTTATTAACCTATACTCAATACCCACAGCTTCCTGAACTTAGTTTTCAGACTGCTGTAGAATCTGTTCGAAAACGCCAGCATAGCTTTGTTGTCAATAAAAGTTGGTTATTTATTTTTGAACAAATGATGAATACTGCCATAAATGAAGCAGATATTTTGGGCGTACTGGGCTTTTGGCGACCAAATGAATTAAACGCTGAACAGTTTATACCGACAATTTCAAAAAATATTCGTGGCCGATGGGGGCAATGGACGGGATTGGATTACATTAATAAATTAAGCCAGCAAAATATATTTGCAAATAAGGTTTTAGCATCAGCACATCTATATTTTAGTGTTATTCAAAATTTAAAAACAATTTACAAACAGGAGAAAAAAATTTATTTAATTACTAATCAATATCAGGTGATTGAAAAGCTAAGCGCACAATACCCAGAGAATCAATTTTCACTTATACGTGAACCTATATCGAAAAGACCTTTATCAAATGTTGAGCCAGATTTCTTGTATAATGTCATGTCAAAATTACCAAAAGATATGTCTGGCTCATTAACCTTAATAGGTGCCGGACCATGGTCAGAATTTTATTGTACATGGATTAAACGACGTGCTGGGGTAGCGGTAGATATTGGCAGTGGATTTGATCTATTATTAGGAAAGCAATTGAGACCCGTTCACGAAAAAATTAATTTTAAAATATAATATTATGAATAAAAAAAACAGAAGCCCCATTTCACGAGTTAATAATTACAACTCCATATTGACGGATGAACAGATAAAAAATAAGCACCATCGCGATAAGATTGGCGGATTATGGGAAAAAGTTGGTCGTTTGCAATTAGATTTTTTAAAAAACCAAGGTCTTCAGCCAGAGCATAAATTATTAGATATTGGCTGTGGCTGTTTAAGAGGCGGTTTAAAATTTATAGACTACTTACAAACTAATAATTATTACGGATCAGACATCAATGAGTCTTTAATACGCGCAGGTAAGATTGAAATTCAAGAAGCTCATTTATCACAAAAAAATGCTAATCTGCTTGTTGACGATGGCTTTAATTTTAGTGCATTCAATACAAGCTTTGATTATATGATTGGCTTTTCTTTATTTACTCATTTGCATATGAATCTAATACTCAAGTGCTTAAAAAATGTACAAGCAAATTTAAATAAAGATGGTAAATTCTATGCCACATTTTTTATCGCTGAAAGCGATATTCAGGACGAACCAATAAGCGAGCCGCCGGAAAAAATTAAAACTAATTTCATTATGGATCCATTTCATTATTCTTTC
>CAZLAW010000044.1:0-16057 GCA_964557625.1 uncultured Marinicella sp. | reverse complement strand
CGGCTGTGATGCGCCCTGCACCGAGGAGGTATTACAGGATAAACTGGAAGAAGTGTCAGCCAAAATGCAGGAAATTGTGGAATCGGGTGATATGGGCAAACTGATGTCGATTGCGGCTTATTCCCAAAAGCTCAACAAACTTCAAGATGCCGATCATGATAACCTGGAACCGGCTTGTGAAGCGGTTGATGAGCTTCTGGCTGAATTAGACGATCTCTGAAAGAATATTAAATAATGATGACTTAACCGGGAAACACTCGCAGTAAATCTGCGAGCGTTTTTTCGGTTTGTCGTTGTTCACAAGCCGGCACTAATTTTTTATGGGCTTTCAGAATTGCGCCAAAAGTCGGTAGCTTAAAAGATAAGCACTTCCGACAGTCTATACAAAACCCATGGCAGCTGTTATTTCCTGACAAAGGACTGCCTCCGACACCGATAAGGTATAAATCACCACAGCAGATATCTTTGTAAATCCAATCACCGTTCATATAATGTTGCAACAATAAACCCAGGTTATGGTTCGGTACGTTCAAGTAAGCCACGCTCAGATACAAACCCGGAAAAGAGATGTTGGCATAATCCGGATGTCGCACAATCATTTTTCGGTGTGACCATATCTGATTAAAGTGACGAATAAATAAAGCCAACTGCGACCATTGATGGTCACTGTGCTGTTGTTCAATCTGTTCGATATCGGCCTTATTCAGACCCAATACCTGAATGATTTTTTGGCGGTATATGGGTGCTAATTGTCCGCTATGTTCAAAATGTTGCAAGCGTCGCAGGGCTTTGTTGGTATTTCGAAAACCCATGCGTTTGACTAATTCCAGATTGCTTAAACCGGCTGAATTTCGTGCTTGTTTAATATAATGAATTAAGGCTTTGTTGCTATTTGCGGGTGACCGGGCTGGTCTAAGCTGTGTAACACTGAAATCTAATTTCATAAGAGGCTCCTGTTTAGTAGTGATTGAACCCGACTATTCTTTATCAGAATTGAATACCCGGATTAACGCCCTACAATTTGGATTAAATGGCGTTTCAGCATTATTATAAAATCAGCCCGGATCAATTAAAAGATTCAACCGGCGCTTTCAGATGTCTATACGACACGCTCTGACGCGTTCTCTCAGCTCAGGAATCACTTCTTGTTCAAACCAGGGGTTTTGCATCCGCCAATAACGGTTGCGAGGCGATGGATGCGGTAACGGAAAATAGCTCGGTAAAAATTTGTGGCGGTTGCGCACCGTTTCCGTCAGTGTATTTGGCTTGTCTTTTAAATAGTATTTCTGCGCATATTGACCAATTAACAAAGTCAGTTCAATATTCGGCATCAGTTTGAATAGGGGTTCATGCCATAAAGGCGCACACTCCGGTCGTGGCGGCAAATCACCGGACCGGCCACGCCCCGGATAACAAAAACCCATCGGCGCAATGGCCATCACGCCCGGATTATAGAATAAATCACGCCCCATATTTAACCAGCGACGCAGTTCATCACCACTGGGGTCATTCCAGGGAATACCGGTTTTATGGACTCGGGTGCCGGGGGCCTGGCCGATAATCAGGATTCGGCTGCTGCCTGAGGCCTGCACCACCGGCCGTGGGCCCAGCGGCAAATGTTCCTCACACACCCGGCATTGTCTGATTTTATGAAGTAATTGGTCCATTAATCTGTCGTTTTAATCAGTCGGGCCCGTCTTTTTTGCAATTGCGATTCACGATGCGCAATGTAGGCACCGGAAGCGAACACGACAACAGCACCGATTAAAGTCCAGCGGTCAACGCGCTCATTAAAAAACAACCAGGCCAGCACGATAACAAAAGGTAAACGGGCGAAATCAAAAGGCATCACCAATGACACCTCACTGCCACGAATGGCGTGGGTGAACAGTAAATGTGCCAGACTACCGCTAAACCCCAATAAGACAAGTAACAGCCACCCCCAGGCATCCGGCCACTGCCACACCGTTAAAGCCACCGGTAAAGATAAGGGAGTCATTAATAAAACCATAAATATAACGATGGTGTTGGGGTTTTCTGTGCGTGACAGGTTTTTGATAATTAACACCGATGCGGCCATGGTTAAGGCCGAAAACACCACCACCAATGAAGGAATTAAATCACCATCCAACGAAGGTCTGAGAATAATGAGTGTGCCGATAAAGCCCACCACCACCGCCGCCCAACGCCGGGCATGCACCGCTTCTTTTAACACCACCGCAGCACCCACTGTTACAAACAAGGGTACCGTAAATCCCAAAGCCACGGCTTTGGCCAAAGGCAAAACCGTTAAACCCCAAAAGAAACAGAACATGGATATGATGCCTAAGACAGCGCGAATCATAAACAATGGCAAACGATCGGTCCTGATAACCGATAAACCGTGCTTAACAAACCACGGCAACATAAACAACAAACCAAACACATTGCGAAAAAAGGCAATTTCAAAGGCATGTAACTGAACCGAAGCGGCGCGTATCAATACATTCATCACGCTAAAAGACAAAGCAGCCAACAGCATAAGCCCGATTGCACGGAGTAAACCTTGGGTGGTGCCTTGTGGGTACATACATGATCGTCTAAACAGGATAATCAGGCATTGTAACAAATAAAACAGCTTCTCTTTGAGCACTTAAATAGATTTATTTCTAATTTTTTTGTATGCGAATAAATCTCACTTAGACCCCGGTCAAACCAAGTGCTGCCTTAGGTTTAAGCCTATATATCAATAACTTAGATGCCATAACCGCTAACCTGTTTTTAACATTTCAATAACCTCTCATTAACGCGGCATCTTTATAATGGTAACCATCATGTCATTCGGCATGTGGTTTAACTTAAATTTTATGAGGACAATAATTATGAAAACATACAAGTTAAAAAATGCCATTAGAACGACAATTTTAGCGGCATCCATTGCTGCAACGCCCATCGCACTGGCGGGAAATTCCCAGTACGATACGGACGATAAGCTCAAAGATGCCTGGTTAGACGGTAAAGTGGAAACCGCTTTATTGGTTAACCGTCATTTAAATAACTTTGAAATTGATACCGATGTGAAAGGTCGTACAGTAACCTTAACCGGTACAGTCAACTCAGAAATTGACAAAGAATTGGCCGGTGAAATTGCCAAAGGTATAGAAGGTGTTAACAAGGTTGAAAATAACCTGACCATTGAAAAACCTGAAAAAATGAATCATGAAGCGCATGATGATGATGCTGAACGTTCTTTCAGCACCTGGTACAACGACGCCACCACCACGGCAGCGATAAAATCGAAGTTGCTGTGGAACGGTGAAACGTCCGGTTTGAAAGTTAATGTTGATACCATGTACGGCAAAGTGACTTTAAAAGGAAATGTGAATAGTTCTGCTGAAAAGGATTTGGTTGAAAAAATTGCCGAAAACACAGACGGTGTTCGCAGTGTTGATAACCAATTACAGGTTGTCAAAGATTCATAAATAACCGTCTTCAGGTCGGTGGAGATTTTTCTCCACCGACATTCTATAACGAAAAACGAGGGTTTTTATTATGTTATATTGGGCATTAGTCTTTTTAATTATCGCACTGATTGCGGCCGCATTAGGATTCGGTGGCATCGCAGGTGCCTCCGCCGGAATCGCCAAAATTATATTCTTTATATTCTTGGTATTACTGGTACTTTCTTTACTCGGTCACTTACTCAGGTAGCTGTGATCAATAAAGCACAAAAAAAACCCCGCAGTATGAGCGGGGTTTTTTTATGGTTCAACTTATTTTTTTAGCAGTAAAACAATACCAACCACCGCCGCCACCGCGCCACCAATCAGGTAGTACATGGTTTCATCACTGTAACGACCGGTGAGGGCTTCAGAAGCTTCCTCCAAAGGCGCATCGGCGGCATTTAAACCAAAAAACACCAACACCGCACCCAATACCAATAACACCAAACCAATAATTTTATTTGTACTCATAACAATTCACATCCTCTTTTCATATTAAAAAATACATTCTCACAGAATGCAACCAATCCGCTAACCGGAGTCGGATTTTTTTTCGTACTCATCTTCGCAATGACCATTTTCCTTAACGATCTTTTTTGCATTGTAACCAATGCGTAGAATCAGAAAATTAATCACCGCAATAATAATGGCAATTTCATAGCGTTGCCAGGCCACCGACATACCGATGGCACCGGTGTTCCAGATACTGGCGGCATTGGCCAGTCCTGACACCTTCGAATCTTCTTTCGATTTAAGTATCGCACCGCCGCCAATAAAACCAATCCCGGTAACAATACCGGCCATAAATTTTCCAATGGCTTCTTCATTGCCAATCACATCGATACACAATAAAGTATAAGAACAAGTGGCCACTGCAACCAGTGGAAAGGTGCGTACACCACCGCCATTTGAATAGGCCTCTCGGTTCACAGCCACCGGCAATGTGAGTAGCAATGCAAAACCAATGAGTACCAAATGACGTAAAATAACATCCCATTCAATGTAATGTTCGACGTTTATTCCGAGAAAATCCAACATGGCTAATCACTGTTTTTACGGGCATCGCTCATGGCATTGAGGTACTGACCACCCATTTCTTCCGCCTGCTCGTCACTGAGCACTTCATTGGCTTTGGGAAAATAATCCTGCTCTTCCTCTTCTAAATGATGCAACACCTTGTCAGCCAGATTTTTGGCATGTTTTAACCAACCGGAAGAATCAAATGCGGTTTGTTCAACCTGCTCGACCAGTTCATCTATTTCATGGTGTTCGGCAATACCATGGCGGGCATCCTCCTGGGTGCGGTCGATTTCAATTAAAGGCACATAAAAATGCCGTTCTTCGGCATCGGCATGAATCGACAGTTCCTGTTTCAGCTGTTTAAATAAACGTCGCCTTTCTTCAGAATCGCCCGTTGTATCCAGTAATTGCTCAATTAAATCTCTTTGAATAGCATGATCCAATCTAATGGCCTGATCAATTTTCATCTGGTTACTGCTTATAAAACCTAACTATTTTAAAGCAATTACCTCAAAAAAATCAATAATTTATCAATGTTTAACTGTTCATTCTAATGGGTTTTTTACGTCGAACCGAAGCCACATAGATACCGATCATAACTGCCACAAAGCCAAGGATATCGAGCATCGAGGTCGGGCGGCTGAACAAGACAATATCCCATAACATGGACAGCGCCGGTTGTAATAATAAAATCAATCCGACCAGCGAAGTGGCCAACAAAGGCATCGACCGGGTAATCATCACCCAACCAATCACCTGGCAAAACACCCCCAAACTAATCATTGAAAACAATGTTTGATTATCATGAATCACAAAGGAATCGCCTTCAAACACAGCTAAAATCGCCAAAATACCGGCACTCATCAATGACACCATGCCTAAATTTGACATTGGCGACAAGGCACTTTGCATGCCCTGCACCTGTCGCAACACCAGCATAAAACCGGTGTAAGCCACCGCCGTCAATAAACCGTAAACCACACCGATGCGATAATCAGCATCAAATTGAGACCAATCAACGCCCACCAATAAGAATAAACCGATAAAAGCCAACCCCAAACCGGTCATAAAACGCCAGCCGACCCGTTCACTTAAAAACAACACACCGAACAGGGTCATAAAAAACACCTGAAAATTTCCCAGCACCGTGGCTAAACCCGGTCCCACAAATAAGATACTGCGGTGCCACAGCCACAAATCCACAGCAAAAAACATCGCCGCAAATAATAATTTAAGCGTATAGGCACCACTGTGCCAGAGTTGGCGGCCGGTGATTAAACAAACCACAATCAATAAGCCGCCACCAATGGCCATGCGATAAAAACCGCTGACTGTGGGGGCTAAATCCGCCAATTTAACCCAGACGCTGGAGGTACTGATTAAGATGGCACCAAACAGCAAAGCGAAAGCCGCTGTTTGTCGTTGCTTTGCATGATTCATTGGCATCGCTTACATCGCTTAACAAAAGGCCATTATTGTTATCTTTAGCGCCGGATTCAATCAATTTTTTGACCCAAATCAACCAAATAGTTTTTATCTCTGCCTATAATGCCCCCATGAAAAATATACAGTCAGATTTACCCCGTTCCTATTACGGTTTGTTCGCACTCGGCTTTCGGTCTTTGTTTTTAATGGCCGCCGTGGGTGGTTTTGGGCTTATTTTGGCCTGGTTATTATTTCAGCACCATGGGGTGATTTTTTCAGGCCTCAGCTACTACACCCCGAATTTATGGCATGCCCATGAAATGGTGTTCGGTTACACCATGGCGGTCATCGGTGGTTTTTTATTAACTGCCATCGGTAACTGGACCCGCCGCCCCACCTCCACACCGGTGACCTTAGCTGTCCTGACTTTTATATGGCTGTCAGGCCGACTGGTGGCGTTTATTCCGGGCTTACCCGGATGGCTGATCGCCTGGGTTGATATTTTATACCTGGTGATGCTGGCGGTGATGATTGCCATTCCCTTGATTCAGGCCGGCAATAAACGCAATTATTTTATGATTGGTCTGGTGGGTTTATTTGCCTTTATCAATATTTGGGTGCATGTGGCCATTCTTTCCGGTGAATACGCCTGGGCACGCGCGCTGACCAATTTTGTGCTGTTCTGGATATTATTGTTAATTATCATCATGGCTGGCCGGGTGTTTCCGATGTTCAGCCAAAATGGAGTGCCCGAACGCTATGTGGCCAAACGCTATAAAATCATTGAGTTGTTCATACCACCGGTGATGATTGCCTGGATTTTTGCCTTCAGTTTAGCCCCGCAAATCACCTGGCTATGGGGCAGCTTGACAATTATTAATATTATTTTGCACAGCATTCGTTTATTCGGCTGGTATAACAAGCAAATCTGGCTTAAACCTTTGGTGTGGGTGTTACATATCGGCTATGCGATGTTGATTATCGGATTTATGATGATGTTTGTCATGATATTCAAACCCGGTATCTATTACCTGGCGTTACATATGCTGACCATCGGCTGTCTGGGCATTATTACCGTCGGTATGATGACCCGGGTCAGTTATGGACACAGCGGCCGAAATTTATACAAGCCACCGAAAGTGCTGGCACCGATTTTTATCTTACTGGTGCTGGCTGTTCTGGTGCGCTCTGTTTTACCGCTGTTCGGTATCATCGGCCACTTTAACGGCATGCTGGTATCCGGCGGTCTGTGGGCACTGGCCTTTTTATTGTTTACCCTGCGTTATTTACCGGTGTGGTTTAAACCCCGTGTGGATGGCCAACCGGGCTGATTTCTTATGATAAAAAAGCCCGGCTTATTAACCGGGCTGGCTTTTTATTGAATTTACAATGGTTTTAATCAAAACCATCTTTAAAAATCAAATCCGAACAGGCCGCCACCTGCTCAGGGCTCACCACCACATGAAAAGCCGCATCCACAGGCATCGTGGCTAAATCCTGATTATACACACGCCAATATCCGCCAGAATAATATACCCCGACAGGGTGGGCATTATACACCCCTTGAGATACACTTTGGGTGACATGCACCTGGGCACAAGGCACCCCGTTAATGATGGGATTATCCAAAGTGGTTCGGTTGGAAGTAATGTTAGCCGCAGAAGCCACATGCTCCCAGGCACTTTTACTGGGCTCCTGGTAATAGACATTATAATTCGCGCCATCAGGTATATTTACTAAATCCAAATTACTGATATTCCATTTGCCAAAACCGTACCAAACACCGGGCGGGTGATCGTTATAGGTGCCGGTCCAATGTTGGGTGACTTGTAAAATACGTTGTGACTCACCGTCCAGTCCGGAGTTATTGATACTGGTGAAGTTATTGCCCGCTGAAGTCACCGTATGTTCAAAGGTATTGGTGACGGCACCGAATTTAATTACATTAAAAGCGGCATTTTGCGCTATAGCAACAAAACCTTCATTGAAGATTCGCCATTTGCCGCCGGTATAGTAGATGGCCTCATTATCATTATTGTATGGGCCAGCTGCACCATTATGGGACCAGTTCGAGGTGATATGGATTTCATCCGCACCACTGTCGCTATTCAAATCCGGATGATCCATGGTGCTGATATACGAGCCAGAATTTTTATTTACATGGGTGTAAAACACATCCCCGGATTCATAAGCGCCGATATCTAACTGAGCTGCACCACTGCCTTTTTTCTTCATCCGTATACCACCGTCGGCATCAATAAAAGGACTGGAGCCCAAGGCAATTAAAGCAAAAGATTGGGCACTGTCAATCGCCGGTGAACCAGGTCTTAAACGGGCATTTTGCAGGCCCACAATTTGTGGATTGACCGATAATGCATTGGGGCCCGGCGTGTATCCGGTATTACTGGTGACACCATACACCAAATTATAATCGTTGGCCACTGTAGCCGCGTTGGGAAAATAAAATCCGGTAATGCCATAAGCCACCAGATTATTATAAACATAGGCATCGACCATGGCACCGGGTACCTCGATAATATCCACACCATAGCGCGATTCAATCATACTGTTATTAACAATTTCCGCCTCAATATCGCCATCCAGTGCCTCAAGATGTACACCCGAGGGGAAATAAAAATCATCGTGGCGATAAAAAGCATTGCTGCCAATTTTGGCATGAATGTCACTGTTATTATGCTCGCTTAACACATAAACACCACCCTGGGTGGCGCCATACACCTCATTACCAATCACATTAATATCAATACCACCACCCACCAATTCATTCAACATAATACCGCGAGATTCAATACCCACTGCTGTCACTGTGTTACCATAAACACGACCCGTGGCGGTACCGTTACCAATTGTTTTATAAACACTGATGGCACCAATGGGGTCTGACAAGGTGTTCCTGAATGTGGTGTTCACCCGGTTATAACTGACATCAAAATTAATGTCATCGTTACTGGTGTTAAAGACCCGAATACTACCGACGTTGGCATTGGTGTGAGTGACGTCATTATGGGTCACATAAATAGTATGTGGCGCACCGGCACCCACAACCTGTATGCTACCACCAAGCAGGGTAAGTCCCTTGACCCGAACCGTATAAGCTCCATTGGCGTACACCTGCACATTATTACCGACTGAAAATTTGGGCTTATAACCGTTACCTGCCACCAAAGAAACGGCTTTGTTGGCAAAAATATTTTCATGGATGGTACTGTTGGTGCGAATCTCAATATATTCACCAACTGGACTGCCATCAATACAAGCCTGCAAAGTGGTGTTACACGGTGCCGCACCGCCAGGCCAAAAACTAAAGGCTGCCGCCGGCAAACTCAATACCGACATGAATATAATCGTTAAATTTTTCATTGCTTTACTCCTTTTAAAAAAACAGCGCCCAATCAGGGCGTCTGTCTTATTAGTTCGTAAAACCACAGAAAAACATGACATGACCACATAAAAAACACAAAAATATATTACGAGTGACTTTTGAGTTAAACTGGGTTCAGATTTTAAACAGCTTGGGTTGAGATTTTATCCAGCACTTTTTTCAGCTCATTAAAATAATGTGCTAAACACCGTTGATCGACCGCATTCAGTTGTTCCTTACGATAGCGAATGCGCAGATAACATTGCTGAAAATCCTGTAGTGATTTTTTTAAGCCGGGGTACTTATCAATTACTTGAGCCGTGACCTGTTCAATACCGGCTTCTTTAAGGGCATAAATATCCGGCTCCTTCTTAAATAAAAGCATCAATCGCAGGTACCACTGCTGTAAATCGGTGTACTTCGGCCGCTGTCGCCACCATAACCAGGCAAAAAGTAAAACACCGGTGGCGACCAACACCGACAGCAGAACGATGGCCAGATCTTTGCCATCCCGGTGTTTAATACCAATGGCGTCGAACAGTGCCTGTTGTTTGCTGACATTAAAATCACGCACCCACTGATTCCAGCGAAACCGATAGCGATCTAAATTTTCACGGGTCTGGCGTAACCAGGGAAAATCAAACAAACTGCGACGCTGTTCAATAATGTTTCCCGATCCCCGAAATAAGCGTTCAGGAGAAACGACTGAAGTCGGATCCACACGTTGCCAGAAGCCGCCCAATTCATGACCCGGTTGATCAATATAGACTTCTGCCCAGGCATGGGCATCGGATTGCTTGACCAGTACATACTCTCCCATATCAACCCCACCCTGATAACCGGTCACCACCCGAGCAGGCAAACCGGCCATGCGCATCATCACCACAAAGGTGGAGGCAAAATGTTCACAAAAACCACGCTTGGATTCATATAAAAATTCATCAATGACTTCGTTGCTGTCCAACGCCGGCGGTGAATAAGAATACAAATAGCCCTCGGTCCGGAACCAGTCAAGGGCTTTATTGATTAAACCATAAGAAGAACCATCCGTGGCTTGCCATTGTTTGATCATAATTTGGGTTTGCAGGTTCAGATCCTCGGGATAGTCTAATAACCATCGACGTTGATAGTCAGATAAACGTTGATACAAACGGTCACTCACCGCAGAGGTCAGTCGATAATGCTTTAATTGATTGACCTTATTCATGGAAAACAAAGTCGAAGTCGGTGACAACAACGCACCTCGTGGCGCATTCACCACCACATCTAAACCGAACATATAGTGTCGACCATTGGGTTCCATTTCGATGTCGTATTCAATCAAAAAAGCCCGGCTGTCATACGCCACCTGCCCGCGTGTTCGGCGAAATTGGTGCCGCGTCCAGGTTCGCCCATCAAATTCACTGAGTACCGGGCCGCGCCAGTAAAGCTGATTATTGTCAGGTTTTTCACCGGTATTAAAAGTCACCCGAAAAGCCGGTGAATCATCCATAAACAGCTCAATAATTGAACCCGGACTCATTTCATCAGATATACCGGTTTTGCCCTCACCAAAAATATCCGGCGAACCCCAGATCGGTGAGCCCAAGCGTGGAAAGGCCAGAAAAAACAGCACCGCAAAGGGTAAGGCCAAAGCCAGCCAGCCGATACTGGCTTTAATCTGTTGTTTTTCAAACCAGGCCTTGCCGTGTGGATAGTTGACCACCGCCAGTGCATGGGTTGTGACCCAGGTAGAGACCAGTAAATACACCACAAGCACCAAATCCTGAGAATACAAAAACCGGGTCATGGCAACAAAATAGCACAGCATGACCACCAATAAAGCATCCCGTTGACGGTAAGTTTCTAACAATTTTAACACCGTCATGGTGATCAAGATGGTGACCGAAATTTCTCGCGATAAACCAAAACCCTGACTGTAAACAATCAGTAATAAAGCAGCGATAGCCACCATCATTAATACCACGTTATACGCTTTTTGTATGTGATTAACCTGTACATAAAACCGATAAGCGATGACCACAGTCATCATCGGTGCAAACCACACAGGCAGTCGATACAACTGCGGCAACACCGCCACCACCACTGCCAGCACCACCCAAAAAAGCTGCTTGGTGCTGATTTGTGATTGAATTCGCGCTATGACTCACCTCCTCGACCAAATAGGGCCAGTGCTGTAAGGCATTCATGGTAATGGCGTTCACCTCGACCCATATTGCTGTCAAATTGAGGTAACTTAAGCTGATAATTAAGTGACTGTTTTTCAGCCGCCACCACCCAGGCGGTTAATCGGGATAACCGTGCTTCTGGATTTTTAAGGGTTAATTGACTGTAATTAAAACACAATTCACGGCCTTGTTTTACATGGTACTTTTTCACAAAGACACCCTGGCCCTGGGCTGATTTTTTCCAGGCGATATCGCGGATTGGGTCACCGCTTTGGTAATCTCGCAAGTCATCCATTTCATCACCCTGTACCACAGAGCTATCCGGCCCTTCCACACCACCGTGATGGGCAAAGGGCGGGCACGGTTGTTCCGGACGCGGATAAACCAGCACCGTGGCTTTCGGTTGACAATAAGCCCAGACAGTGACCAGACCCAGGGGATATCGGGTCAACAATTTTAAACGCGACACGGTCTGGTATCCCCGATGTTCAGCGTCAGCGGCAAGCTGCCACTGCCCTGATTGATGAAGGATATTGGCCGTATCCACTGAATCATCCATGTTGACCTGAATTTGGTAACGGTCTGTGGGTGCCGACAGTTGCAGGCGCAACCTATACCGCTCACCGACAAAAACCGGTGTGGCATGTACCTGTTCAAGCGTCACATTTCTAAGATTAAAAAAGGTTTTATATAGAATTACCTGAGCCACACCAAATAACAAAAACACCAACATCAAACTCATGTTGTTATTAAAGTTCAAACCGGCCAACATCATGGTGGAACCAATCAAAAAGAACAACAAGCCCGGTTTGGAAGGCAGCACATATAATCGCCGCCAATGTAATCGCACCGGCAATTCTTCCCGGCCACGGCGATTAATAAAATAATTTTTAAGCCGTTTATACAAGATTCGCGCTGTCGAGAATCTGTTCGATATATTCATCGACCAGACGGCCATCATCAGTCAGCAAACGATGCCGACACACCGGATAAAAGCTTTGGGTCACGTCATTCGGGGTGATGAAATCACGACCGGTCATAAACGCCTGACTCTGTGCCATACGAAAAAGACCTAAGCCGGCGCGGGGTGACAGACCTTGCTGAATATGCGGGTGTTTACGGCTTTGGGTGACCAACCATTGTAAATAATCCAACACCTCTTCAGCGGCATGCACCCGGGTGACCGCTTGCTGCCAACTAAGCAGTTGTTCAGCGTTACTGAGTGCCGGCAGCGGTTGTTTCATGGCCTGCAAATAATCACTCGAATAAATTTTGCGTTCACTGGCTTCACTCGGATAGCCCAGGCTTAAGCTGATTAAAAAACGGTCCAACTGTGAATGGGGCAGCGTATAGGTGCCCGAATCGTCAATCGGGTTTTGGGTCGCCATCACAAAAAACACCTCATCCATGGGATAGGTTTTACCATCCATACTGACCTGGTTTTCAGCCATGGCTTCCAGCAACGCACTTTGGGTTTTGGGGGTGGCGCGGTTCAATTCATCGGCCAACAGGAACTGGGTGAAAATCGGGCCCTTATGGTAACTGAAGGCTTTCTTTTCAGGGTGATAAATACTGACACCCAACACATCACTGGGCATCATATCCGACGTTAACTGAATGCGGTTGTAATCCAAGCCAAACACCTGCGCCACGGAAGCCGCCAGCGTGGTTTTACCCAAACCCGGCCGATCTTCCAGCAACACATGACCGCCGGCCAATAAGGCCGCCACCACCTGTTTAATGGCTTTTTCTTTGTCTAAAATCCGTTCGCTGACACAATCTATAATTTGTTCGATGGCCAGGCTCGGATTGTCTTTACTGGTTTTTTGGCTCTGTGTTGTCGTCATATAAAATCTTGAATCAGGTGGGTTGAGTATAAGCGCTTTGCTGTGAAGACCATGTCATGGCTGATGTTTACCCGGTTGCCAATTTAGCCCTGTATCATGCCGTTCTGCCGCAGCGTGAGCCGGTGACTCTATTTGCGTGGCCATGGAATCATTCCAGCGGTTTAAATAACCAAACAACGCAATCACACCGAGGGCTTCTACAATTTCCCCATCATCCCAATAACGTTTTAAATCCGTTTCAATGGTTTCATCCACGGCATTGGGCACCGCCGAAGCCGCCAGCGCAAATTCAAACAGGGCTTTTTCAGCCGGGCTAAAGGCTGTACTGTCACGAAAATTCCATATTTGTTTTAACCGTTCGTCGCTGCCTCCGTACCGCTCGGCGGCCAGCAAGGTGTGTGCCTGACAATAGCGACAACCACTTTGGGCACTGGTTAAATAAGCCATCAGCCTTTTTTGCTCTGCCGTAAGACGCCCCTGATTGGTCATCACGGCTTTGTTTAACAACACAAAAGCCTCGGCAATATCCGGCCGGTGTTGCATGGTTAACAAACTGTTGGGACAAAATCCCAGGGTTTCATTATAAAAGGTCACCAATTCAGCCACGTCCGGATTGGCCATATGATTTAGCGGCTCAACTAAAGGCATCGATTTCTCTTAGGTAAATTTTTTATCTTATCGTATGCGCCAGACTGACGCAATGACACATCATGCTGTCCTAACCATCGGTCAGGGTTTCCACCCGTATCAGGTTGGTGGTACCGGATTGACCAAATGGCACCCCGGCAGTAATCACATAGGTGTCGCCGGGTTGGGCCATGGCGGCATCTGAGATAACCTGGTTGGCCACCTGGACCATGGCATCGGTACTTTTTGCCCGGTCATTCAACACCGGATGTATGCCCCAGGACAAGGTCAGCTGGCGGCAGGATTTTTGATGCGGTGATATGGCAATCACAGGTGTGACCATGCGGTTGCGAGCCACCCGAAGTGCGGTGGCTCCGGAGCTGGAAAAACAACACATCACTTGCGCTTTTAAAATACTTGCCACCTGACACGCCGCCGACGACACCGCATCCGGGGTGTTTTTTTGCACCGCCACTTTGTGTTGATTGATGTGGTCCCGGTAGCTGTTATCCTGCTCCACCGTTTCCGCAATACGCGCCATAGTTTTTACCGCCTGTACCGGAAATGCGCCGGTGGCGGTTTCTGCTGACAGCATCACTGCATCGGTGCCATCAAAAATGGCATTGGCCACATCGTTGGCTTCAGCACGGGTCGGTGTGGGTTGTTCAATCATACTTTCCAGCATTTGGGTGGCGGTCACCACCGGTTTGCCTTTTTCCCGGGCTTGCTGAATTAATTTTTTCTGCAATAAAGGCACTTGTTCGGTGGACAGCTCAACCCCTAAATCACCCCTCGCCACCATAATCCCGTCCGCTTCTTTTAAAATGGCTTTGTAATTTTTCACCGCGCCGGGCTTTTCAATTTTAGCCATTAGTTTCGCCGTTGATCGGTGCTCATTGAGGTATTGCCGGGCCAGTTTTAAATCATCGGCAGAACGCACAAAGCTCAAAGCCACCCAATCCACATCCAATTCAGCGCCGAGGGCCAAATCCCGCCGGTCTTTAGCGGTAATGGCCGCAATCGATAAATCAGCATCAGGTACATTGATGCCTTTGTGGTTACTCAAATCACCACCCATGGTCACTTCACAACGCAAGTCAGTGTTGTCAATGGCTGTCACCTGTAAAGATAATTTGCCATCATCCAATAACAAGGTGTCACCAACAGACACATCCCGGTATAACTGTGAATACGAAATGCCGACACCGGTGTGATCACCTATTTTTGTTGGATCAGCGTATAAAGTAAACGTCTGACCGGTCTCCAGTTCCACCATACCATCGGCAAAACGCCCAAGCCGAATTTTGGGTCCCTGTAAATCCTGTAATATACCCACCTGAAGACCCAACTGATTGCTGATTTGCCGTATATTGGCCACAATATTTCGGTGGTCTTCATGACTGCCATGAGAAAAATTGAGGCGAAACACATTCACCCCGGCCACCAGAAGCTGTTCAATGCGTGTCACAGATTGACTGGCCGGTCCTAAGGTGGCGACAATTTTGGTTTTACGGTACATAGCGTGCTGTTCAATGAGGTGTGCTTATGATAGTCTTTTTTGGTAAAAAATTCATGCCGGGCTTGTTATAATATGAATTATTTATCAGCAAATTGAGCGTTATGGCACTGATTAAATGCCCGGTCTGTCGCACCCGCATGTCCTCATTGGCACCGGTGTGTCCAAAATGTGGTTTTAGCCACGATGGCAAACAACAAATTGATGAAGAACAGGCCGCTTTGTATAAAAAAAGACTGTTCGGCCAACGTATTTATCAACTCAAAATGCTCTCTTATGTGGCCATGAGTATTGCCATGATTGGCGCCATTCCAATGTTGTGGGATTACATTAAAGGTCTGGAGCAAGGTGACAATGTGGTGTTACTTGAGCATTGGGGCGCTTATCTCGTTGCCATCGGCTTTGTCATATATCTTTTCGTGCGCGCAGCAATTATCATCACCCGTAAAAATTACCGCAGTTAAACAACCTGGTTTTTATTTTTTAATACCCAGCAAAGGGTGCTGTAGCACATAGTGTTCGAGTTCATCCAATAAGGCCCGATGCTGAGGCTTATCAAGGTCTTCTCTGACTGCAGCCCAATGGGTAAA
>CAZLAW010000043.1:0-16819 GCA_964557625.1 uncultured Marinicella sp. | reverse complement strand
ACAGCTTCAGGACATCGATGTTATTGTGGTGTTAAGAAAAGACCGGCAATTAAAAACCTGGCAACAGCGCTTCCCCAAAGCCCGCACTTTTTTGTGGCTGCACACCACCAAAAAGTGGGAATTTGTTTTTAAACGGCTGTTTAAACATAACCGCCAGACCACCATAATCGGCAATTCACAAACCCATGCAAACCACCTCAACCAACAATTACATCAAAATATCTTTGCCCGGCTGTTAACCGCCGTCGGTGTTCCAAAATTACGGGTCAAATATGCTTACAATCCGGTACCGAAACCGAAACTGTCCGAACCGGTCAAACGCAACCCCAATCAATTGATTTTTCTCTCGGCACCGAATAAAGGCCTGACAGAAGTTCTCAATCACTTTCAACAGGTCAGCGCCGCCATGCCCGATATGCGCTTGCTGGTTGCCAATCCGGGCTACCGCCAACAAATCGACATTCAACAACCCGGCGTCCGGACTCTGGGGGCTTTGCCACAAACCGAACTGTGGCGACATGTGGCGACAAGTCTGTGCGTGTTTTATCCGCAAACCTCTTTTGCAGAAACATTCGGGTTAATCTATGCCGAAGCCAATGGACTCGGCACACCTGTACTGGCACACGATATCGGCGCTGCCGATGAAATCTTACACCCCGACAACCCACTGATTGACTGCAACAACACCGCTGCCGTTATCAAATGTTTACAGCAGTGGCAAGATAAGTTGCCGGTTGTACAATACCGTGATGACTTCGCCGATAAGGCCATATATCAGCAGTGGTCTCAGTTACTTACGCTCGAAGTCTAACGACACTGAATTAATACAATAACGCTGTCCGGTTTCAGTGGGACCGTCATTAAAGACGTGGCCCAGATGCCCTTCACATTGGGCGCAGACCACTTCGGTGCGGCGCATGCCGTGGGAATCATCAAATACTTCTTTAACGGTGTCACCCGCGATGGCCCGATCAAAACTGGGCCAGCCACAATGGGCATCGAATTTACTGTCACTGGTAAATAGTGCCGCACCACAGGATTTGCACCTATAGGTCCCGTCTTCAAAGTGCAGGTTGTATTGCCCGCTGTGCGGCCGTTCCGTGCCTTTATTGACAATCACTTCATAGCTGGTTTCATCCAGCTGTTGTCTTAATTTGTCTATATGTTCTTGTTTCATTGTTTACTCCAATACCAGTAAGTAATTACGTCCGTTGCGGTAAATATTTAACAGCGGCGAATCATGCGATGTGTTCATTCTTACGGTCATTTGCTTCAGTGTGGCAATCTCTTGTTTATCCACGGCAGTGATTAAGTCGCCGGCCCGCAAGCCCCGTTCCCAGGCCGCCGATCCACGCACCACGTCATCCACCAATACGCCCTGATAGCGCTGTCGGTATTTGGCCGGCAAATTACGCAAAGTGGTGCCTTTGAGCAACGGATGCAATTCATGCCCGCCCAACTCATTGCGGTCATTTTCAGTGATTTCAGTGGCGGTTTTGCGGGCTTTGTTATCCCGCAAATAATCAATCAAAACCGCAGAATTTAAAGGCAACAAACCTTCAAAATTTTTAAATTGTTGCTGGTTATTGATTTTATCGCCATTGAGTTTGACGATTATATCACCCGATTGCAACCCGGCCCGTTCCGCCGGTGAATCGGGATCCACAGCAGTAACAATTACCCCATGTTTTTGCCCCACATCAAAGGCCCTGGCCAGTTGCTCGGTGATATCCTGAACACTGACACCCAGGGAACCGCGCCGCACTTCGCCGTATTCAATCAACTGGTTCATCATGCGTTTGGCCAATGTGGACGGAATGGCAAAGCCAATCCCCACATTACCCCCGGAGGGTGAAAAAATGGCGGTATTAATGCCCACCAAAGCACCGTTTAAATTAATTAAGGCACCGCCTGAATTTCCGGGGTTAATCGAGGCATCGGTTTGGATAAAATTCTGATAGCCCAATCCGCTTAAACTGGTGCGCCCCAGGGCACTGACAATCCCCGAGGTGACGGTTTGACCCAGGCCAAAGGGATTACCCACCGCCACCACAAAGTCGCCGACTTTTAATTGCCGCGAATCGGCTAAAGTCAGGGCCGTTAAGTTATCAGCGTCAATTTTAATCACCGCCACATCAGTGCCGTCATCTGAGCCGATTAACTCGGCACTGTAAGTGCGACCGTCATGCAGCGCCACCGAGATATCATCCGCATCTTTGACCACGTGGTGGTTGGTTAAAATATAACCGTTTTTGGCATCAACAATCACACCGGAGCCCAAAGACTGGGACACACGTTCTTGCGGTGCACTCGGTAAACCATAAAACCAGCGATAAAATTCACTGCGGGAATTGCGTACATACTGCACTGAACGGGTGTTAATGTTCACCACCGCCGGCGTCACGCGTTCTAAAATAGGCGCCAGTGACGGCACCGGCTGATTCCCCACGGCCGCCGGTAAAGCAGCATGCGTCATGCTGGCCATTGACATAAAAACGACAAGCCAGGCGATAATATGGTGTTTTTGTTTGCTCATTTGATTTTAACCGGTTCAAGCTGTGTTTAAAAAGAGGTTTTTATCCGCTGAAAGTTCCCCTACAATGTGGCTTCGCATAAAATAAAACCACCCGGTGATAACGGTCATACCATGTTTATAGATAGATTGGAACAAAGACAAATTCAAGCCAAAACATTACTTTGTGTTGGTTTAGACCCTCAGCAGGAGAAAATTAATGCACTGGGTGTTGATTTAATCGCTTGGCTAAAGGCCATCGTGTCTGCAACAGCGGAACATGTGTGTGCCTTTAAACCCCAAATTGCCCATTTTTCGTCCATGGCGGCTGAACCGGCTTTAACCGAGATTATCCAATACATTCATCAAAATTACCCGGATATCCCGGTTATATTGGACAGCAAACGTGGTGATATCGGCAGCACCGCTGAACGCTATGCCGAAGAAGCCTTTGGCCGTTATCAGGCCGATGCGTTAACGGTCAATCCTTACCTCGGCGGTGACACCTTATTGCCCTACACCAACCATGCCGACAAAGGCGTGGTGGTTTTGTGTAAAACCTCCAACCAACAATCCGGCCAATTGCAAGATTTAATTTTACAATCCGGTCAACCGCTTTATTTACAGGTGGCTCAATTGGCCGCCGAGCAATGGAATAAGAATAAGAATATTCTGCTGGTGGTGGGCGCCACTTATCCCGAGCAATTACAGTCCATTCGTCAGCAGGTGGGCGATATGCCTTTATTGATTCCGGGCATTGGTGCCCAGGGCGGTGATTTGACCGCCACCTTAAAAGCCGGGTTACGCGGTGATGGTTTGGGCCTGATGATTTCAGCTTCACGCAGTGTGATTTATGCCGGCAACGGGGCAGATTTTGCCGAACAGGCGGGGCTGGCCGCTGAGCAATTAAAAACAGATATTAATCTTATACGCACACAACAATGACTGATACCTTCTTTAATCATCTACACATAATGACTACACGCCGGCTATTAATACTGGTCATTTCGACCCGCACAGGATTCAAGCATGCAGAATAATCCACCCTCTTCATGGCAAAAAGTAATGCCTTTTATCATCATTGTACTGGTGGTTATCGCCCTGCTGTTTATTATGCGGATGTTCCGTGATGAACCACAAACCCAACCCCGGCAGGAAAGCGGATTTCTGGTGGAAACGGTACAACTTCAGCCACAATCATTGACCATCCAAGTGGATTCACAGGGTACCTTAATTCCCAAACACAGCATCAGTCTGGTGGCTGAAGTCAGTGGTCGGGTGGTTTCAGTCAGTGATGATTTTGTGGTCGGTGGTCGCTTCGAGCAAGGCGATGTCTTGTTACAAATTGAACCGGACGATTACCGGGTGGCGGTGGCCCGGGCAGAAGCCAATTTAGCCAGCGCCCGCGCCAGCTTTGAACTGGAACAAGCCAAGGCCGAACAAGCTGAAAAAGACTGGCAGTCTTTTGGTAAGAAATCCAAACCCAGCGATTTATTGTTAAACATTCCGCAACTCAAAGGGGCGCAAGCTGCTGTGGATGCGGCCAAAGCCGATTTACAAAAAGCCCAACGTGACCTCAGCAAAACCACCATCCGCGCACCCTTTGATGGCGTGGTGTTGGCCAAACAAGTGGACATCGGACAGTTTGTCAACATCTCAGGGCAATTAGGTCGTCTGGCCGGCAGCCAAATGGCTGAAATTCGTTTACCCTTAACTGACCGACAACTGAAACAATTAAAATTGACGCAAGCGAACCGTTTACCCTTACCCGTCAGTTTAAGTCTGGTCGATGGACCAACCGTGGGTCAGGCTCAATTGGTGCGATTGGAGCCGGAAAAAGACCCGCAAACACTGATGACCTTTGGTGTGGTTGAAGTCATCAATCCCTTTGCCATGGGGTTACGCTTTAATACATTTATCAATGCCGGCATCACCGGTCCCACCTATGACAATGTCTTTGCGGTGCCCGGTGAATGGCTGTTACCGCAACAAAGGCTGCCGCTTTATCGCAATGATCGCTTACATATACAGACAGTCACTGTGATTGAACAAACGGATGAATTTGACTACATCAGCGAGGGATTAACCACTGATGATCACATTATCACCACCCCCATTCAATTTCCTGAAGAGGGCATGGCATTGCGGCGCCAGGCAGCGACCAGGCCGTCCCACAATGAACCCGCTAACGACAACCCGTCCAATGCATCCTCATGAGTAAACAATGGAACCGCGGCATTATCCACTGGTTTGCCGCTAATCCGGTGGCTGCCAATTTATTGATGGTGTGTATTCTGGTCATGGGTCTGGCCATTGCCATCAATTTAAAAAAGGAGATGTTTCCCACCACCGTCATTAACCAAGTATCCATCACCATGGCCTATCCGGGTGCGGCGCCGGATGAAGTGGAAAAAGGCTTGTGCATTAAATTAGAAGACGCCATCTCCGGCTTAGAAGGCATCGATAAAATTACCTGTCTGGCCAATGAAAGTGTGGCGCGCACCAATGTAGAAATTGATTCGGCTTACGACGTAAAAGAAGTGATGGCCGAAATTAAAAACCGTGTGGACGGTGTGAACTCATTCCCCGAACAGGCTGAAAAACCCATCATCAGCGAAATCATCCCACAGCAGCCGGTGATGTTTGTTTCCATCCACGGTCTGGTTCCCGAAAGCCAATTATTAGAAATCAGCCAGCATATCCGGGATGAAATTGTGGATTTACCCGATGTCTCTTTGGCTGAACTAATTGGTTACCGACCTTATGAAATTTCCATCGAAGTGAAAGAACTGACCTTACGTCAATACAACATTACCTTCGATGAAATCGCCAATGCTTTAAAACGGGCTTCTCTGGATGTTCCCGGCGGCGCCATTAAAACCGAACGGGGCGACGTCTTGCTCAGAACCGTTGGGCAATCCTATACCGGGCGGGAATATGCCCAAACCGTGATACGCACCAACCCGGACGGCAGCCGTTTATACCTGGGCGACATTGCCACCATTAAAGACGCCTTTGTAGAAGATCGGGTACTCGGCACATTTGACGGCCAACCGGCCATTAGTATCCAGGTCACTTCGGTGGAATCAGAATCGGTGCTTGATATTTCCGACCAGGTACACCGGTTTGTAGATCAAGTGCGGCCACAATTACCGGCCAATGTGTCCATTGATGCCTGGTTAGACACCTCTTTTTATGTCCGTGGCCGCTTGGACATGATGCAACGTAATATGATTCAGGGTGCGGCTTTGGTGCTGATTATTCTGACCTTGTTTATGCGTTTACGGGTGGCCTTTTGGGTGATGCTGGGTTTACCGGTGGCTTTTCTGGGCGCCTTTTTGTTGATGCCATACCTCGGCATTACCATGAATATGCTGAGCATGTTTGGTTTGATATTGGTGCTGGGTATCGTGGTGGATGATGCCATCGTCATTGGTGAAAGCGCCTATGCGGAAATTCAGGATCATGGCCATTCGCTTAAAAATGTGGTTATTGGTGCGCAACGGGTGGCGGTGCCGGCCACTTTCGGGGTGCTAACCACAGTGGCCGCCTTTGCACCGATGTTATTTGTCGGCACCTTATTTGGCTCGTTCTTTGAAGCCGTTGGTTGGGTGGTTATATTATGCTTGTTGTTTTCATTGGTGGAATCCAAATTGATTTTGCCGGCCCATTTAGCCCACATGAAGGTCAAACAAAACAAACCCAATCCCGGTCCGCTGCTTAAAATTCAGCGCAAAATCGACCGTGGCTTACAACATTTTATCGCCAGGCGTTATCAACCTACGATTGAAAAGGCCGTCTCACGCCCCGGTTTGACTTTAACTGTTTTTGCCGCTGTTTTTATTCTCAGTATCAGCTTAATTAACAACAGCCTGGTGCGTTTTGTGATGTTGCCGGATTTTGCCTCAGACATCGTTCAGGCTGAATTTGCCATGGCACAAGGCACACCCCAATCACGCAGTCAGGAAGTTCTCTCTCATGTTCAACAATCTTTAATCGACTTAGACCGTGAGGTTAGTGAAGAATATGGTCTTGAAAAAGGTGCTGTTTTTAAACACCGCCTGGCCTTTTTAAGCTCACAAACCTCGGGTCGGGTGATTGTCGAATTACTGAAAGATGAAGAGGCTTATATCGACAGTAAAACCGTGATGCGCCGCTGGCAAGACAACATCGGCGAGATTGTCGGTGCCACCTATGTGGGCACCGTGGCCCTGGCCGGTCCCGGACAAGGCCCGGACATCAGTTTAAAACTGGTTGGTCCGGATGTGGATAATTTACGCCTGGCTGCAGAACAGGTGGCGGAACAATTAAAAACCTTTGAAGGCGTTTATGATGTGCGCAATTCTCTGGAAGCCGGAAAAGATGAAATTCAGCTCAAAATCAAACCACTCGGCCGAAATTTGGGACTCACCCAATATGACATTGGCCATCAGGTTCGCCAGGCTTTCTATGGTGATGAAGTACAGCGCATTCAGCGCGGTAACGATGAAATCAGGGTGATGTTGCGGTATGACCGTGCCGCCCGTGAATCCATGCAATCCTTACAAGAATTACGCATCCGCACTCCCCAGGGCGATCAGGTCCCCCTGAACACAGTGGCTGACATTCAAATCGGCAAAGCCCCCAACAGCATTGAACGGGTCAACCGCAAACGAGCCGCACGCATCACTGCCCAGGTGGATAAAGCGGTGGCCAACCCACAGGCCATCACCGCCCAAATATTACCGGCTGACCCCAATGAGCCAATCATTGCCGATTATCCGGCGATTAAATCGGATTTGGACGGTATGAGTAAAGAAATGAAAGAACTCAGCATAAACTTTATCTGGGGTATCAGCATGGCTTTATTGTTGATTTATGTACTCATGGCGGTACCGTTAAAATCCTATGGCCAGCCTTTAATCATCATGTCCGCCATCCCTTTCGGCGTCACCGGAGCCATTATTGGTCACTGGATTATGGGTCTGACTTTTTCCATGATGTCTCTATTCGGCATCATCGCTTTATTCGGGGTGGTGGTGAATGACTCATTGGTGATGGTCGATTACATCAACAACCACCGCCACGACGGTAAAAGCCTCCTGCAGGCGGTGATGCATTCAGGTAAGCGTCGTTTCCGTGCCATTATGCTGACCTCACTGACCACCTTCTTCGGCTTATTGCCAATTATGTTTGAGCCATCGTTGCAAGCCAAAGTTATTGTGCCCATGGCCGTTTCCCTGGCTTTTGGTATTATGTTTGCCACGGTCATTACTCTGATTCTGATTCCATCCCTATACGTAGCTTTAGAGGGCTTAAAATTACGGTTTGCCAAAAGAAAAGAGCATCTGCTGAATAATCATTAGAGACCGCTGTATAAGTCTGGGTTATTGAAAAAATCCGGAATGGACTGTTGCGGAGAAAACAAATCAATCGTCCATTTTGGGCAGTTGCTTGCTGTGTTTGGCACCCAGCTCGCTGAGTTGCTCGGCTTGTCGAATCAGGTTGCCACGGCCTGTGGCCAGTTTGTTGTTGGCGCCTTCCCAGGCTTGTTGCGCCTGGCTAAGCCGGTCTCTGACATCATTAAAATCATCCAAAAATCCGCTGAATTTATCAATCAGTAAGCCGGCCCGGTTGGCGATTTCCTGGGCATTTTTATTTTGTTTGTCTATTTGCCACAATCGCATCACAGTGCGCAAAGTCACCAATAGACCCGAAGCGGCGAGTGGAATCACGTGTTGCTTATAGGCATATTCAAGTAAATCGGGTTGGTGTTGTAAAGCCGTCATTAACGCCCCTTCCACCGGCACAAACATCACCACAAATCCCAGGGTATTAAGCTCTTCAATACCGGCATAATTTTTTTCTGCCAATGCGTTGATGTGGCTTTTCAGGCTGCTGATATGCTGCTGAAGCTGGCTTGACTGGTCTTGTTCATCGGTGGAGTTGATCATCCGCTCATAGGCGGTAAGTGAAACTTTGGCATCGATGATAAGTTGTTTTTCATCGGGCAGATGAATCAACACATCCGGTCGGTAACGTTTGCCGCTTTGGGTGAAACTTTGCTCCGTTTCAAATTCCCGACCCGGGGTTAAACCGGCGGTTTCCAACAACCGCTTAAGCACCAGCTCGCCCCAATTGCCCTGGGCTTTGCTCTGTGCGGTCAGGGCGTTGGTTAAATTCTCCGCTTGTTCCGACAACACCTTATTGAGCTGTAAAATCTGATTAATTTCTGAGCGCAACGTGGCCTGCTGCTCGGTTTGGCGACTTGATGTGAGGTTAATGAGCTGCTGAAATTCGCTCAGCTGCTTTTGCAGCGGTTGCACCAGATGAGACAAAGATTCCTTGTTAAGCCGGGTAAACTTCTGACTTTTTTCATCCAGTATTTTTTGTCCGATGTGGCTGAATTGATTGGCCAGTTGTTGTGAGGATGTTTTGATAAATTCAGCCTGCTCTTTGACTTTGTTTTGCTGTTCTTCTAAACGGGCCTGGTGGACAGCCAGTTGGTTTTTTAATTGGTAATATTGTTGCTCAAACTGTTCTCCGCTGGCCACCGCTTTTTGCAACTGTTTGATGCGCTCACCCAGTTCAGCATGTTGTCGGTTTAACTGCAACTGGCTGTCACTCAGTTGTTTGTTGTCCTGTTGCGCGGTAATTAATTGCTGTTGTAAAAACGCTTTATCCTGGCGCTCTTTGCGCACAAACAGATAAACCAGCAATACGCCGATAATAATCCCTGTGGTGGTAGCCAAAAGCAGGCTCAATAAGGGTGATTCAAGGGTGAAATTTAACAGGCTTTCCATCTGGCTTATGCTATCATTAGCCTGATTAAAAACAAAGGATATTTACATGCGGGTTTTTAAATATTTATTTTTTGCGTTGTTATTTCTGATTATCGGCTTTTACCTTTACGGCTTGTTTGTACTCAAAGACGAAGTGACGGTCAGTCGCGAAACCATCATTGATCGCCCGCCTAAAGTGGTCTATAAAACCGTGAATTCCATGCACAATTTCAACCAATGGTCCCCCTGGCCGAAAATGGATCCGGATGCCGAATTTACTTTTACCGGCCCCGAATACGGAGTTGGCTCACAAATGAGCTGGTCCGGTAACCAATCGATTGGCAGCGGCGTACAAACCATCATAGAAACGGTTGAAAACCAACAGGTTAAAACCAAAACGGTGTTTAAGTCCAAAGACGATACGGTGTCTTACACCACCTATCAACTGACGCCAGTCGGTGAAGACAAAACCCGGGTCGAATGGATATATGAAGCTGATTTTGACGGTGACATCATCGGTCGCTATGTGGGCAGTATGTTGGACAGCATGCTGGGGCCGCAGTATGAACAAGGCTTGCAAAAGCTCAAAGAGGTGGTTGAATCACAGCCGGTGTATGATTTTTCAAACGTCAGTGAAGAATCTATTGACAGCCAGAATATCCTTTTTATCCCCATCGAGGTGGCAACACAATCAGAAATCAGCACCCAGATGGGTCCGGCTTACGGTCAAATAATGGGCTTTATGCAACGTAATCAACTGGACATGGCCACACCGCCCCTGGCTGTGTATCGTCAGGTAGGTGGAGATGTTTCAGGGGGCTTTGGCAGCTGGCGCATTGATGTCGGTGTGGGTGTGGCTGTGGATACTTTATCCGGCGTCACCGGAGAGATTCAACTGGGTCAATTACCCGCCGGCTCAGTGGTTAAATATGTTCAAACAGGACCTTATTCACAAGCCGAAAAATCCTACGAAATCATAGATGCTTATATGGAAGAACAGGGTTTAGTTGCCAACGGTGATCCCTGGGAAGTGTATATCAATGACCCAAGTGAAGTCTCAGAAGACAACTTAATCACACATATTTATCAACCGGTACAGCATACAAGGTAACAGTTTCAGGTCGGTATTATTGAACAGGCAAGCGGTTTGGCTAAAATTCCGGCCTGATGTCTCGTCCCATCAAAGCTGATAAGGCCTCTTCGGTGGTCATTTCACCATGCACCACTTTCCACACATGTTCGGTGATGGGCATATCAACATCATGTCGACGGGCCAGTCGCATCACTTCATCGGTGGTGCCGATGCCTTCGACCACCTGGCCTATTTCTTGTCTGGCTTGCTCAATGGTTTTTCCTTCTCCGAGCGCCAAACCCATGCGTCGGTTTCGGGATAAATCACCGGTGGAAGTCAACACCAAATCACCCAGACCAGACAAACCCATCAGGGTCTCAGGGCGACTGCCCAGGGCCTGGCCCAACCGCATCATTTCAGCCATACCGCGGGTAATTAAAGCTGCCCGGGTGTTATCACCTAATTGCATGCCGTCGGCAATCCCGGTGGCCAACGCCAACACATTTTTCACCGCACCACCCAATTCGGCACCAACGATGTCATCGGATAAATACACCCGAAAGGTGTCGGTATGGAGTGCCGCAGCCACTTTTTGAGCGAATTCAGGGTGTTCTGAAGCCACCGCCACCAGTGTGGGCTTACCTGCAGCCACATCTTTGGCAAAGGATGGACCGGTAATTAAGGCCGTGGGTACATCATCACCCAATATTTCTGTTGCCACTTCATGTAAAAAACGACCGGTTCCGGGCTCAAAACCTTTACTGGCCCAGGCCACCGGTCGATGATTTAACAGCGGTTTGATTTGATGCAGAATGTCACCAAAAGCATGGGATGGGCACACCACCAGCACCGCTTCAGAAGCTTCAATGGCTTGCGCTAAATCAGACTCAACCGTTAACCGTTGAGGAAACGGGTGTTGGGGCAAATAAAAAGAATTGCAACCGGCGGCGGCCATGGCCGCCATTTTTTCAGGGTCTCGTCCCCATAGAATGGTGGGGTTATTGTGGGCCAACTGAATGGCCAGCGCCGTGCCCCAGGAGCCGGCGCCGAGAACCGCAAAGCGCATTATTGTTTGGTTTCTGAAGCCGCTTGCTGTTGTGCTTGTTGCATTTGCTGCTGGTACATTTGTTCAAAGTTAACCGGCTGTAACAACAACGGCTGGAAACCACCTGCGGTGATTAAATTGCTGACTTCCTGACGCACATAAGGGAACAGGACATTCGGGCAATAAATACCCAAAGTCTGGTGTAATGCCTGCTCTTCAAAGTTTTCCATCGAGAAAATACCAGCCTGGGCCACTTCAGCCAAATAAGCGGTTTTTTCATTCACTTCACAGGTCACGGTGGCAGTTAAGGTGACTTCATAGGTAATATCATCAAGCTTATCCACTTTTTGATTCAGATTTAACTTGATATTTGGCTGACCTTGCTCCTGAAACACCTGGGGTGCATTGGGTGCCTCAAAAGACACGTCTTTGATATAAATCTTTTGGAAAGCCATTTTAGGGCCATTGCCTTGGGCGTTGGCGGCCTGATTGTTTTCTTCAGTCATAAATTAATTCCTGTTATGTATAAAAATAAGTGGTTATTCTGCTATGCCTTACTTAAGGGCAATTTGTCATTAACCCAGGCGTTAAGACCGCCTTTTAAGTTAAAAATCTGTTCAAAACCTTGTTTTTCCAGTTGCTGACAAGCCTTGACTGACGTCCGACCTACCTGGCAATAAACCACCACCGGTCTTTTTTTGCCCTTGGGCAATTTGTTGGCGGCCTGATCAATGTCATTAGCCGGGATATTCACCGCATTAACAATATGACCTGCCCGGAACTGTTCCGGTGAACGGATATCAACTAACACGGCATTTTGTTGATTAACCAGTCGGGTGAGCTGATCAGTGGTGATGGTTTTTAATTGACTGCTTTGTTCTTTCAGAACGGTCCAAAAAAACAAAAAAGCCACAATTAAAAAAGACATCACCAAAAACGGATGGTTGCCGGTAAATTCAGCCAACTGGGACATCAGATAATACCCGAAAATTGAAAACAGACAATATAAGGGATGGTCTGTAAAAATCAAGGGTTAAGCCAATTATTTACATATCATGGATATTGTTGATGAATTCTTAATAGCGGTGGGCATCCATGTTGTTCATGATTATAATGATGACTTGTTTTTTTGACGATCGGTAACATGGGCATAAAATTCACTGGTTTATTGATGATGCTTCTGATAGCGAATTCGATGGTGCGCGCCCAAGAACCCGATGAGGCCGCCATTAATCAACAACTGCAAACCATTAAAACACGACTCACTGAATTAAAGAAAGCCCTCAATTCAGCCCGCGGTGAAGAAGCCCGCTTACTGCAGGAATTGGAACGTCAGGATCAAAAAATCAATGCACAAGGCCAATTGATCCGCACCACCGAAAATAAAATAGACCTTACCAATCAACAAGTTAAAGGGCTGGTTCAACAAATTGACGACTTAAAACAAAGTATAAACACGCAAAAACAACAAATGGCGAATTTACTGCGTTTACACATTTACATCAGCCATGATCGTTTTGTCAAAAAAATACTGCTTAATCGGGACAGCCACTCAGTGGACATCACCCAACACCAAATCAAATATTTACAATATCGGCTATACAGTCTGATTGAAGACATCGCTCAGCACATTGGGCAATTATCTGACATCAAAACCCAGACCCAAAGCAAACAACAACAACTACAGCAACAGCAACAGACTTTACAAGCGGCTCAGGATCAATTGATTGCCCAGAAACAACAGCGGGCACAGGTATTAACCCGCTTACGCCAAACCATCCGCGCCTACCAAAATGAAAGCGAAACCCTGAACCAGGATCGCCAACGCTTAAACCAATTACTGGCTGAAATCAGCCAGTTATTGGACGATTTACCCGAAGATTTAGGTCACAATGCCCACTTTGCCCAACTCAAAGGCCGATTAGACAAACCACTCACAGGTGATATTATTCGGCGATTTGGCACCTTGCGCGCAGGTCACAGCCGCTGGGACGGCATTGTGGTGGCCGGCGAATCAGGGCAACCGGTCACCGCCAGCGCTTATGGCCGGGTGGCTTTTGCTGATTGGTTACGCGGTTACGGCTTACTGGTGGTGATTGACCACGGCGATGATTACATGAGCCTCTATGGCCATAACCAGTCGTTGCTGGTTGAAGTGGGTGATTGGGTTCAGGCCGGCCAGGAAATCGCCACCGCCGGTCAATCGGGCAACCTCAGCCAAGCCGGGGTTTACTTTGAAATTCGGCGTCGGGCCGACCCGCAAAACCCCGAACCCTGGCTGAAGTCACCTTAAATTAAGATTTCGGCTTGATAAATTTTAACGTAAACCGATCTGATTCACCGATGGCTTCATAGCTTGCTTTATCGGCACCTTCCGGTACCCGCAATGTCGGCGGGATGGTCCAGACGCCATTGGGGTGGTCAGCTGAATCTTTGGGGTTGGCATTAACCTCACTGATGTCCACCAGTTTAAAACCGGCCGCTTCAATCAACTGAATCGCATAACCTTGATTCACATACCCTTTTTTGGCTTGCGGGTCGATATCAGCTTTGCCATCAGCCCGGTGCTCAACCACCCCGAAAACACCGCCCGGCTTTAACATCTCAAAGACATCTTTCAGCACTGCATCCAATTTACCCGCTCGCATCCAGTTATGTAAACTGCGAAAGGTTAACACCGCATCGGCTTTTTGATGGTAAGTCGATAAATCAGTGACACCGGGATTAAAATCGATGGTTTTAACCTGATCGTAAATTGAATGGCCCGCCATTTTTTGGTCAAAGCCCTGACGTGATTTTCGATAATAATCACTGCCCGCCTCAGGATCAAAATGTGCCGCAATGAGTTGGCCTTCAGCGGCTAAATAAGGGGCTAAAATTTCGGTGTACCAACCACCACCTGGCCACAGCTCCACCACCGTCATATCCGGCCGAATACCAAAAAAGGCCAACGTTTCTTGTGGGTGCCGGTATTCATTGCGGGCAATGTTTTTGTCAGACCGGTGTTCACCCTTCACAATCTCACGCAGTGAACCCTTGTGCTGATGTGCCTGTACCGATGAGGCCAGAACACACAGTGATATGGCGGTTATAAGCCATTGTTTTGTTTGTTGAATCATAAATTCCTCTCTTGACGTTTAATAAAAATGAAGGTGACAATTCAGAGTTAATTCAGTTTGTTCACCCTATCATGTGTTGACATTGTTAAATTATACGGGGTTTATCATGAAAAAAATATTTATTCTGTTGTTTGCTTTAAGTGTGTCGTTATCAGCTTCGGCCTTTAATTTTGCCAAACCGAGCGAACCGTCGGGAAAAATTATCCTCAATGACGCCAATCCGGCCAATCTGCTTTACCAGATGGAATTGGTTGCCGTCAATGGCGAAAATGTGCCACGTCGCGGCCATGCCTTTTGGCTTAAACCCGGTGATTATGAACTCACTTTTTTCCCCAAACTGGATGACTATGCAAAAAAACACATGGGTTTAAAAGAACGTCGCAATGCAGATAAAGACTTAGTGGTTGTCTCTTTTAAAGTTATTGAGGGGAAAAGCTATTATTTAGCTTATGACGCCCGAGACAATGATTCCCAGAAATGGCAGCCGATTGCTTATCGGATCGATTAAGCCTATAAATTCACCCTAAATTCAGCTTAAATCCGTAATATAAAGGGTATTCAAACAAATGATGAGGTTCATGATGAAAAAAATAATGATTCTATTGGTGGCGCTCTCTTTGCCTTTTGCCGTTTTGGCCTTTGATTTTGCCAAACCCAGCGAACCATCAGGCAAAGTGGTACTCAGTGATTACAGCGAAGCCAAACAATTATATCAAGTCAAACTGGTGGAAGTGAATGGTGAAAATGTGCCGGTCCGGGCCCACGCCGTTTGGCTTAAGCCGGGTCAATACGAACTCACCTTATCGGCTCAAATCGGCGACAAAGCCAGACGAAATCTCAGTATAAAAGACCGCAGCGGCTTCAATGATCGAGAAAATAAACTGAACTTAACCGTTGAGGCCGGTAAAACTTACTATCTGGCCTATGATGCCCGTCCCAAAGAATTTGATGACTGGAAACCGATTGTTTACAAAGTAGAATAATAAAATCTGTCACACCAAAAAACGGGCCGCAATTGCTTCTGCATTCGCGGCCCGTTTTATTTTCACAAACAATATTATTCGGCCGGTTTTTTATCCCCATAAATGGCCACATAGGTTTCGTCAGCAGTTTTAAAACCACGGTACATCCCGGCGGTATTAAACATCATCACCGGACGACCGTGCGTATCCATACCGATAATACCGCCGTCACCACCGACTGACTTTAATGTTTGGTTAATCACTTCATCGGCCGCTTGCGCCAAACTTTTGCCCTGATAACGCACCCGCGCACAAATATCATAAGCCACCGCATAGCGGATAAAGAATTCACCATGACCCGTGGCTGAAATGCCACAACTGCGGTCATCGGCATAGGTCCCGGCACCAATCACCGGTGAATCACCAATGCGTCCCCAGGCTTTATAGGTCATACCACCGGTGGACGTACCGGCGACAATATGCCCGTTTTGATCAATCGCCACTGCACCCACGGTGCCGAATTTAAACTCATGATCCAGTACATCGCTGACCGCCGCTTCTGTGCGTCCTTTTTGGCGGGTTTTTTCATCCACTTTTTGCCAGGCCTTTAAACGTGCTTCGGTATCAAAATAACTGTTCTCCACCTGATCCAAGCCCCGGGCTTTAGAAAACGCATCGGCACCGGCACCGGCCAGCATCACATGGGGTGAATGCAGCATCACTGCCCGGGCTGCCAAAATTGGGTTTTTGGTGTATTTCACCCCCGCCACCGCCCCGGCCTGTAAATCCGAACCCCGCATAATCGAGGCATCCAATTCATGGCCTTTTTCACGGGTATAGACCGCACCTTTGCCGGCATTAAAGTTCGCTGAATTCTCTAAAATCATAATCGCGGCAACCACCGCTTCCATGGCGTCCTGACCGGCCTCTAATGCCGCATAACCGGCATCCAGCGCTTGGGTTAAATCCGCTTTAATTGATGCCTCTTGCTCATCACTTAACTGCGACCGCTCAATGGTGCCGGCACCCCCATGAATAACAATCGCAATCGGTTTATCAGCACACACGGCACAGGCCATAAAAGTCATTAACAACGTAGACAGTAATTTCATGATTTATCCTCATATTGATCGTGATCATACAACCGATTCTAACAAAATATGAATCAGGACAGCACTTTTATCAAAATTTTAAAGCCTGACGTGTTATTTTAATGACACTTTCAACCTAAACAAATACGTTATGCCAAACCCACGCACCAAAAACGAAGACCAATATTAGTGTAATGTATTGAACTAATATGCTCTATGAGAGACCGTCACAAGCCTCATTACGGCGTTATGTTTCC
>CAZLAW010000042.1:0-17165 GCA_964557625.1 uncultured Marinicella sp. | reverse complement strand
TACCAATGTAATAAACCTGAATCACGTTGGGATGATTGATGGCCGCCATACTTTTGGCTTCACGGGTAAAACGCTCAATCAAGTCCTCGTCATTGAGCAAATGTTCACCCAGCGCTTTAATCGCCACATAGCGATTTAAGGTCGGTTCAAAGGCCTTATAGACCACACCCATACCACCACGCCCGAGTTCCGAGACCACCTCATAATGACCAAATTTCTTTTTCATGGTTTTCCCCAATAAATCGACAATACCGCTATTATAAAACAATGGATTGAATGTTAGCTTAACCCAAAATCAGCCCAAATTGTGAAGGGGGTCACTTTTTTGCCCGCCTTTTTATCTGTTACAGACCATAAAAGGCTGTGTTCGTCTATATGATAAGGTAAAATTAGCCGTTTTTTCACACCAGACCGGTGTTAACATCACCGGCTTTAAAATCAGGACAATAATTCATGCGCAGCCAATATTGCAACCAAGTCACAGAACAGATGTTAGATCAACCGGTGGAAGTCTGCGGTTGGGTTGACAAACGACGCGACCACGGCGGGGTCATTTTTATTGATTTACGCGACCACACCGGCTTATTACAGGTGGTGGTGGAACCGGATAATCAGGCGGCATTTCAGATTGCTGATGACGCCCGTTATGAATATTGCCTGCGGGTTACCGGCACCGTGCGTAAACGCCCCGAAGGTCAGGCCAATGAGCGTCTGGCCAGTGGCCGGATTGAAGTGGTGGTGGATCAATATGAAGTGCTGAACGAGGCCAAAGCCTTACCCTTTATGCTGGACGAACAAGCCGGTGAGCAAGTGCGCTTAAAATACCGCTATCTGGATTTGCGCCGGGGCAAAATGCAGCACAACATGCGCTTACGCTCTCGCTTAACCCATGCTTTACGCCAGCATTTACATCAGCGTGACTTTCTGGATATTGAAACACCCATCTTAACCAAAGCCACACCGGAAGGTGCCCGTGACTTTCTGGTTCCGGCCAGAATGCATCCGGGGCAGTTTTACGCCATGCCACAGTCTCCCCAACTGTTTAAGCAATTATTGATGATGTCCGGGATGGATCGCTATTATCAAATTGCCCGCTGTTTTCGCGATGAAGATTTACGTGCCGATCGACAACCTGAATTCACTCAGTTGGATGTGGAAATGGCTTTTGTGGAACAGGAAGACGTTCTGAACACCGCAGAAGAATTAATACGCAACACCTTTAAAGCGGTGCTGGATGTTGACTTGCCGAATCCTTTCCCGCGCATAACTTATGCCGAAGCCATGCGCCGTTACGGCTCTGACAAACCCGATTTGCGCATTGATTTAGAGCTGGTGGACATTGCTGAAGCGGTTAAAGATGCTGAATTCAAGGTCTTTTCCGCACCGGCCAATGATGCCAACGGTCGGGTGGCGGTGCTTAAAGTTCCGCAGGGTGGTCAAAATTTCACCCGCAAACAAATTGATGATTATGAGCCCTTTGTGAAACGTTATGGTGCCCGCGGTTTGGCCTGGATTAAGGTCAACGATAAAGCCACCGGTCGTGAAGGCTTACAATCACCAATTGTGAAGTTTTTAGATGATGACGCCTTAGCCAGGATTATTGATTTAACTGCTGCAACTGACGGTGATTTACTGTTTTTTGGTGCCGGCAATTATGATGATGTGTCTCAGTACATGGGCGCACTGCGTCTCAAAATTGGTGCAGACACCGGCCGGGTGTCGTCAGAATGGCGACCGTTGTGGGTGGTTGATTTCCCGATGTTTGAATGGAATGAAGAGGATAAACGCTGGGATGCTTTACACCATCCGTTCACCGCTCCGGCCTGTGATTTAGACCAGTTAAAAGCGTCGCCGGGTGAAGCCATATCCAAAGCCTATGACATGGTTTTAAATGGTGTTGAACTCGGTGGCGGTTCCATCCGTATCCACCAATCTGATGTTCAGTCAGTGGTGTTTGAATTATTGGACATCAGTTCTGAACAAGCCCGGGAAAAGTTTGGCTTTTTACTGGATGCATTGGATTATGGTTGTCCGCCTATGGGTGGCATTGCCTTTGGTGTCGATCGCATGGCAGCCTTGATGTGTGGTGAGGAATCCATTCGTGAAGTGATTGCCTTTCCGAAAACTGCCAGCGGTGCCTGTCCCCTCACCGAAGCCCCATCGGCCATTGATGCCGGTCAACTGGCCGATGTTCATATTCAAGTTGTCCTGCCGGAGGCGGATGAATAAACCACCTTCACAAGCGGTTGTGCTGGTGCATGGCTTATGGATGAAGCCATGGACCTGGATCGGCTACCGACATTTTTTGGAGGATCATGGTTATAAAGTTTACCTGTTTGGCTATAAAACCACCGTTAAGTCATTTGATTTCAACATCAACCGGCTGGCGGCTTTTATTAACTCACGACCTGAAGATGTCATTCATTTGGTGGTGCACTCCATGGGCGGTATTCTGGCCATGGAAGCACTGCCGAAAATCAACAAGCCGGGCAAATTACTGCTCATCGGCTCACCCATCAACGGCTCTAAAGTGGCACAAAAACTGCATGAGCTTGGCTGGGACAAGACGTTGTTAAAACATGCCGCCAAACCCTTATCCAAAGGCATTAAATTACCTTTAAAAAAACGCCAGACCATGATGATCGCCGGAGATTCACCCTATGGTTTGGGCCGTTTTATTGCCAACTGGGACAGCCGCCATGACGGTACCGTGGCTTTAACTGAGACCCAAGCTGATTGGCTCGATGCCCATCGGGTGGTACACACCTCACACATGGGATTGCTGAATAACCGCGAAGCCAAGCAACTCACGCTGGACTTTCTTCAAAGTTAACACAGGACCGCACATGGCGCTTATTTTTGTTAAAATAATTTTTTTCAATTATTGGAGTTATTGAATGCAACAACAAGAGTCGGCTGAAAACGTGGATTTTTTAACCGAAACCAAAAATTATCTAATCGATTTGGTTAATAATCCGGAAACCGTACTGCCCATTATTAAAGGCATTGTACTGGCCATTCTCATATACTGGATTGGTAAGAAAATAGCCCGCTGGATGTCTAATGTCAGTTCCAAAGCCGTGAGCCGCTCTCATGGTGACCAAATTTTGTCCAGTTTTGTCAGTAAAATGGTTTATTATCTGTTACTAGCCCTGGTGATTATTATGGCACTCACCCAACTGGGCTTTCAAACCACTTCACTGATTGCCGTGGTTGGTGCCGCCGGTTTAGCCATTGGACTGGCACTTAAAGATTCTTTGGCAAATTTTGCTGCCGGCATTATGCTGGTGATGTTCAGACCGTTTCGCATTGGTGACTTTGTCGACGTGGCGGATGTCAGCGGTACAGTCAAAGAAATTAAATTATTCAGCAGTTATTTACGCACCACCGACAATAAAAATTTAATTATTCCCAACAGTCAGATTATCAATGATGTGATTGTGAACTATTCGGCCAAAGACACCCGCCGCATTGATTTGGTTATCGGGGTCAGTTATGACGATGACATCCAAAAAGCCAAACAAATTTTACTCAACACCCTCACCGCGCACGACAAAGTGCTCAGTGATCCAGAACCCAAAGTGATGCTCAATGAACTGGCAGATTCGAGTATTAACTTCACCGTGCGTCCCTGGGTCAATTCTGAAGATTACTGGCCGGTTCGCGCAGAATTACTGGAACAGATTAAGCATAATATTGAAGCTGGGGGCTGCAGTTTCCCGTATCCGCAACAGGATGTGCATATATACAAGCAAGAGACTTAAAGGCGATAAAGAGGTCGGTATACGGCCTCTTTTATTTTTGGGCCACTAAAATCATGCGTTCTGCATCCATATCATAATCACCCCCTTCAAACGAACCATAAATATGTATTGTTTGAAATCCCGCTTGATTAAGCATATGGGTCATTTCATTGGCGCTGTATACATAATGCCGGTAAGGCCATCGGTAAGCCCGGTCACCACGCACCAAAATCCATTCGTTACTATACACAGACATATTATCAGTGAGCAAAGGCCGCTCAAAGCGTACATCACCGTTTTCATACTCGGTACAATGCACCGGTTCCATGTGCATGGCAGCTTGTTCTTTGGAAAACATGTCGAGCACAAAACAACCCGCCGGTTTGAGCCAATGATACACATTTGTTAATATTTCTTGGTTGTCCTTTGGATCATCATAATAGCCAAAAGAAGAAAACAGATTGGTGATTAGGTCAAACTGTTGTTGTGGTGCATATGCCAATAGGTCAGCCTGCACCAAAGTCACCTCAAGATTTTCTTGTTCAATCTGGTGGGCCGCCCGATTCAATAAATAGCCACTTAAATCAACCCCGGTGACCTTTAACCCGCAGCGTGCAAACCCGATGACATGACGACCCGGCCCACAGCCCAAATCCAGTACAGATTCGACCGGTGAGGGGCATAAATTGACAATATACTTACAATCTCGTTCGGCACGGATAAAACTATCCTCATCAAACATGCAGTCATAAAAAACCTGCCACATGTCATCCTTTTCAAACCAATTATTCATGATTTTCCTAAAAAAAAGGCATTTTGGGTACCCAAAATGCCTTTGTCTTTATGTGAAGTGCTGGTATTAAGCGTCTTCGCGCTCATCCACAGTACTTGCATCTTGTGCGTTTTTAACCACTGAAGCGATTCCGTTCATACAGCCGCTTTCGGATTTATACATTTGTGAACGTCCAATTTCCTGGCCGTTACTGGCTTTCAGAACAAAATACAAACGTCCGTCTTTAGCCTCTCGGCATTCAAAATTAGCCTCATCTGCGGCATGCTTTTTCACAGATTCAACCCCGTTCATACAGCCATCAGCGGATTTATAACCCTGTGATTGTAAAATAACTTCGCCGTTACCGGCTTTAAGAACAAAATAATCTTTACCATCTTTACCTTTGGTAATACAAAACTTTCCTGCCATAATTAGTAACCTCTTGTCAGTTGTTGTGACTTAATCTGTCGTCTGCGATGATTGATTTTTTCACATCAAGCCGGGTGTTCGTTAAGTCAAATTAAAAAATAGTCCATCCGATACGGACATTTCGTGATATACATATTAAAATAGCCCACTGCTAAAGTAAATCATTAAATATCTCATTTTTTCATACCGGAAGTCTATTGCTAAATAAACCCGCCATAATTGTCGTTTTGTTATCACTCCTGTCGGTGGCTGCTGAGGCTCAAATCAACGGTTGCCCGGTGATTGATATGCCGCTGAATGCCAAGCATCGGGCGTGTTTTGATGAGCCTGTTTTTGACGGTAAAGTGCGACTTGATGCCCGTGAAAAAAAACCCCTTGATGATCATCGGCTGTTAATCAGTGGGGATGTCTGTATAAAACAAAATGACATAAGCTTATTGACACCGGCTTTAATTTATAACCACCGCGATTCGACGTTTCAAACCCAGGGAATCGTCCAATTACAAAATAAATCCCAACGCTTGTCGGCCATGTCCATCACCATGGACACCCAAACAGAACAAGCTGAGCTGCATGAAGTCAATTATTTTTTAATTGATTCAGACATGAACGGTGAAGCCGATTACATGAAGATTGGTGACAATCAGTCTCACTTACAAGCGGTGACCTTTTCCACCTGTTCACCGGCCCAACGTGATTGGGAGGTGCGGGCAGAATCGGCGGCGTTAGACCATGATGAAGGAGTCGGCACCTTTCGCAATCTAACCTTACGCATTAAAGACGTACCGGTTTTATATTTACCTTATGCAAAACTGCCCATAAATGATGATCGCCGCAGTGGCTTTTTAGTGCCCGGTGTCTCCTATTCAAACACCACCGGTCTGGATTTGTCGATTCCCTATTACATCAACATTAAAGCGAATATGGACATGACCTTAACACCGCGCTACATAGCAGATCACGGGGTTATGTTGGGTGCACAGTACCGTTATTTAACTCACCGCAGCCGGGGCGTATTTGAAGGCAGCTATTTACCTAATGACGACAAACGCTTACGTGATCGCAGTCTGATCGATTACACGCACAGTACCCGGCTGTCAGAAGGTTGGCGCTTTAACAGTCATATCCAATCGGTTTCAGACAGCCGTTATTACGAAGATTTTGCCTCCAGTGCTTATATTACCTCAAAGCCTTATCTGAAAAGCCAAATGAGTATCCGGGGCTCATCACCCTCGTGGCAGTTTTTTGCCGGTATCAATGAATATGATGTCTTGAGTGAACAAATCACACCGGGCAATGAACCTTATCGAACGTTACCGGAAATTAGTTTTGACTGGTACCAAACAAAATACCAACAACAATTCAGCTATGGCGTACAAACTGAACTCATTAATTTTTATAAAGAAGACGCCATCGGTGCCTGGCGTTCTGACATAAGGCCCTGGATTGAAAAACAATGGACCGCCTCATGGGGTTATCTAAAACCTAAATTACAATACCGCAGCACCCGCTACCAATTCGACGACAATCGTACTGACATTCATCGTAACTTACCGATTGCCTCACTTGATTCGGGACTGATTTTTCAAAAAAATGAGACTGATGGCGCCTATAAAACCATTGAACCAAGGTTGTTTTACACCTATGCACCCTATCGGGATCAATCAGACATCCCCATTTTTGACAGTCGCGAATTAAGTTTTGGTAGTGCGTTGTTGTTCCAAACTAACCGATTCTCCGGTGCCGATCGTCAATCCGATATGAATCAGGCCTCTCTGGCTCTGACCCAACGTAGTTTTGACGCGGGTGGACAAGAACGCTGGAACTGGACCGTTGGTCAAATCAATTATTTTGAAGACCAAAAAGTCCAGATAAACGACACACCCCAGACCATTACCCAATCACCGATTATTTTTGACTACAATTTATTTTTATCCCGCTATTGGTCAGCGGGTTTATCACTTCATTACAATGAAAATGAATCACAGTTAGAACGCGGTTTATTTCGTCTTCAACACAAAACCGATAACAATGCCCTGTATAATCTGGCCTACCGCTTTAGGCGGTCTAAAATTGAACAGTTTGACGCTTCGGCTGTCATACCTTTTAATCAGCGCCATCGATTAATCGCCAGGTGGAATTATTCAACCCGTAGTCATAAGACCATTGAAGCGCTGTTCGGTTATGAGCACAAAAGCTGTTGCTGGGCTTTTCGCCTGGTGGCACGCCATTATTTGGTGGATGAAACGGGATTGACCAATAACGGTATTTATGCAGAAATACAATTAAACGGCTTGGGTTCTTTAGGCAGAGATCCGAGAGAGTTATTACAACAATCCATTTTAGGATACGAAGAAACTTTTTAATTATGAAAAAAATATTATATGTATTATTAATTTTATCGTCATGGGCGCAGGCTGAACAGTTTTTAGACGAAATTGTGGCGGTGGTGGATGATTCAGTGATTATGCGCTCCGAATTAGAGCGCTCGGTGGAATCCATCAAAAAACAAATTGAGGCCACCGGCAATCCCTTACCTCCAGATGATATTCTGAACAAACAGGTTTTGGAAAAACTGATTGTTCAGAAAGTTCAGTTACAACGGGCTGAACAGGTGGGTATTCGGGTTTCCGATGCAGAAGTCGATGCCGCACTCACCAACATAGCCCGTCAAAACGGCATAACATTAACACAGATGCGAGCCACCATTGAAAATGACGGCTTTAATTTCAGTGACTTTCGCGATGATATGCGCAAAGACATGATCACTGAACGGGTGCGTTATGCTTACGCCAATTCAACGGTTAAAGTCAGTGACCATGAAATTGATTTGTTTCTGGCAGATAACGAACTGGATCAGGGCGAAGTGGAAATTCAACATATTCTGATTGCCATCCCCGAAGGGGCCGATGAAGCCACCATTGAAGCCAAGCGGGCGGTCATCACTGATTTACGCCAGCAACTGCTTGATGGTGCTGATTTTGCGGTTATTGCCACCCAGTATTCTGACGGCCAGAAAGCACTGGAAGGCGGCCGCTTAGGCTGGCGACCGGTCAATCAACTCCCGCCTTTATTCGCTGAAGAAGCCAAATCCATGTCCGTGGGTGACATCACCCGGCCTTTGCGCTCTACCAGCGGTTTTCATTTGATAAAACTGATGGACAAACGTGATAAAACCACCAAAACGGTGGATCAATACAAAGTCCAACATATAATGGTCGCCAGCGATGAAATTGTTTCTGCCAAAGATGGGATGAAAATCATCAACGATTTATACCAACAACTCCAAAATGGTGCAGACTTTGCCACGCTGGCCGAAGAACATTCTGATGACTTTAACTCCGCCCCCTTAGGCGGCGACATGGGATGGCGTGCCAGCAATGAATTGGGACCGCGTATGGGCAGTATTGTTGAAAATTTAGACGTCAATGAGATGTCCAGCCCTTTTCAATCCGATGCCGGCTGGCACATTGTCAAATTATTGGATAAAAAACAAGCGGATGTGACTGAAGAATTTAAACGTCAACAAGCTGAGCAGGCGATTCGCCAACGTAAAATGCAACAGACCATCGAAACCTGGGTCCGCGAAATTCGTGGTGAGGCTTTCGTCGATATTCGACTTTAATTTCATATGAAGCTGGCTGTTACACTGGGTGAACCCGCCGGTATCGGCATTGAATTGCTCACCCGGCTTAAACATGAACTGACTGATTGTGTGTTGGTGGGTGATCCCGGGTTCATCCAGTCACATTTACCTGATTTCCCCACGGAACACATCGAGCCTGTTTATCTGACAGAAACCAGTGAATTCGGACAGCTTAACGCCGCCAATGCGGGCTATGTTTTAGACACCATTAAAACCGCTGCGATGGGCTGTCTTTCGGGTCGTTTTGATGCGATGGTAACCAACCCAATTCATAAGGGCGTGATTAATGATGCGGGCATTTCATTTTCAGGACACACCGAATATTTAGCCGAACTCACCCAAACCCCGCAAGTGGTGATGATGTTATTAAATCAGGCAATGAAAGTGGCTTTGGTGACCACCCATTTACCGCTGAAAGAGGTCGCACAGGCCATCAACGCGGATAAAATCAAATCGGTCATTCGTATTCTGCACCAGGATTTACAACAGAAATTTGGCCTTTCTAAACCCCACATTGGGGTCAGTGGTCTTAATCCACATGCCGGCGAAGGCGGCCATTTGGGTCATGAGGAAAACGATGTCATTATTCCGGCCTTAGAAGAACTGCGGCAACAAGGCTTTCAATTAAGCGGACCAGTCCCTGCCGATACCCTGTTTACCCCCAATCAGATCAAACATTATGATGCCATTTTGGCCATGTACCATGACCAGGGTCTGGCACCGCTGAAGTATGCCGGTTTCGGGGAATCGGTCAATATAACCTTAGGACTGCCCATTATTCGCACCAGTGTTGATCATGGTACCGCGCTGGATATTGCCGGTCGCGGTATCGCCGATGCTGGCAGTTTAAAGGCCGCGATTAACCTGGCGCGCCACTGTGTCAAGCAACAGCAAAATCATGCGCGCTAAAAAAAGCCTCGGTCAGAATTTTTTGCAGGATGAGTCTATTATTGCGCAAATCATCCAACTCATCAGACCACATCAAGCCCATCACATTATAGAAATCGGACCGGGTACCGGTGCCTTGACGGATCATTTGGCAGCGGCCGATGTGCCATTGACACTGATTGAGTTTGACCGGGATTTAATCGGCCCATTAAAACACCGTTACAGCGACAAATCTCATGTTTCTATTTATCACCAGGACGCCTTGCAATTAGAGTTAAAACGGGGGCCTTATTTGGTGGTTGGCAATTTACCTTACAATATTTCATCGCCGTTGCTGATTCATTTAATGAAGCAATCTGCTCACATCGAACGCGCGGTCTTTATGCTCCAAAAGGAACTGGTGCAGCGTATTTGCTCACCGCCCGGCGTTAAAGCCTTCGGCCGTTTGTCGGTGATGTTACAACATCGTTTTGATTGTCTTGAATCACTGACAGTGCCGCCTGAGGCATTTAACCCGGTCCCCAAAGTGGATTCACAAATAATTGAGATGATTCCCAAACCAAAGCCGTCTGATGTGGACGTAGACAGTCTTGAGTTTATTGTCAAACAAGCGTTCGCTCAGCGCCGAAAAACCATTCGCAACAACTTAAAAAAATGGTTTACCGATGATAATTTGATTGGTTTTGACATTGATCCGCAACAACGCCCCGAGACCCTCACAGTTCATCAATATGAACAACTGGCGCAACACCACCATGCGCATCACTGACTACGGCCGTTTACCATCGTGTTTTATCACCGCCACAGACACCGAAGCGGGTAAGACCCATGTGTCTTGTGAAATTTTACGTGCCTGGCAACAACAGGGCTATTCGGTGGCGGCTTTTAAACCCGTTGCCACCGGTGCCATCATCCATAAAGGCCAGCGGGTGAGTGAAGACGCCTTAAAACTGGCCGCCGTCACCGGTCAGTCAACCAGTGAAATCAATCCTTATTTATATAATAAACCAGCCTCACCACATATCGCCGATGCTGATCAAACCTTTGATTTAGTGGATTGCCTAAAACAGTTTAAACAATTGCATCAGCAGGTGGATCGGGTTTTGGTGGAAGGTGTGGGTGGCTGGTGTGTGCCCTTATCGGACACCCTGATGCTCAAAGATTTGGTCATTGCCATTGGCTTACCGGTGGTGATGGTGTCGCGCATTGGACTGGGTTGTATTAACCACAGTTTATTAACCTTCCAACAAATTCGAAGAGACTGTGATTTATGGTACGGCTGGATTGCCAATAACATGGACCCATCTTTTGCCGATATCGAAAGTAATATTGCCGCCATTGAGAAGGGCATGACTTCAGACACTGTTAAAACCCCCTGAATCTGCGTTAAAATAATTGATTTGGGGTATTCACTATGTACAAATTTCTGATTCTTTTGGCTTTATTCAGTGGCACAGTAATGGCTGATAAACTGACTTTCCAGAAAAGTCTTAACCTATCCACAGACCGCATCAGCGCTTTAGATATTATTAATGGCGCCGGTGACATCGATATCAGCAGTTACGATGGTCAAGACATTCAAGTCAATGCCACTATCGTGTCTAAAAAATACCGCTCGATGGAGCGCTTTAAAGAGATTTTTCAGCGGGATATGGTCTTGGCTCTTGACCGGGAAAGTGAATATGCGGTTTTACGCGGCCACAACAAACCGAATCTGCGCAAAAATCCGGAGATTCAAATTCACTTTGACATACAAATTCCCGCCCGTCTCGATGTGGATATTGATGATGGTAGTGGCGCCATCCGCGTTACCGCTCTCAGTGGCCATGTGGAGATTGAAGATGGCTCCGGTGACATCGAAATCAGCGAAGTTTCAAACAACATAAATATTGAGGATGGTTCGGGTGCCATCACAATCAATCACACACAAGGCGATATTAAGATTGAGGATGGGTCAGGTTCAATAACCATCAGCAACAGTGAAGGTCATATTGAGATTGATGATGGTTCCGGCGAAATCACACTCACCCGGGTCAACGGCGATAAAGAAATTGAAGATGGATCGGGCGACATCAGCGTAAAAAATAGCGCAGGCGATGTTGATATTGACGACGGCTCAGGCGATATCACACTGACCGATGTCAGCGGTTCTGCTGTCATCGATGATGGATCGGGTGACATTTATATTGATGCCCTGGGTGGTTCATTAGACATTAAAAGCGCCGGTTCAGGCAAAGTCATTATTGACGGTGAAAACCGCACCCGAGAATTCAAATAAGCATTCAGTGGTGCTGAAATTAATTTGATTTCAGCACCATGTTTTCTATTTATCTGCTGTATTATCGCGCCAGTAGTTATTGGCGATGGCAATGGTTTTAAATTCAATCGCCACCAATTCAGCCGCTTGCATTAACAGCGCGGCATCATCCTGGTATTCTTGGCGAACGGCTTTCTTAATCTCACCATCACGTTGAATCGCACCGATGGTTTTGCGCACCATGGTAATCGCCAACTGTCGGCCTTCTAAGGGCGTATCGGTGATTAAACTCGGCATATAGTCATCATTTTTTTGGGTACTCATGGTTTTATCCTCTTCAGCTTGAGAAACGGTCAACGCGGTGATTAAAAAAAGACTGCTGAACCACAATAGTGATGCTTTTATTCGCATAGTATCCTCCGATAATAAATTATGGATTGTTTTTAGAAAAGTCAGGAAAGCGGTCAGTGGCATGTTGTTGATGACAGGCCACACAAGCCGCTTGCATCGACTGGTAATACTGCAACTGCTGCTGAGTGTTACCGGCACGGGCGGCCTCAGCCAACTCAGCGCTTAATTGATGAAAGGCCTGGTCCTTTTCAATAAAAGCAGGAGACAATGTATTTTTTAGAATCCGGTTTTGTTCATCGGTCATTTTCTGGGCCATGATAAAACTATCATGAATGTTTTGCGCCTGTTGTGCCACCAATTCATGGTTGGCACTAACCAAACCAAGCAATATTTGAGACATGCCCTGGGTGATGGCTTGCATTTCTTCAATCAGCAGACTGCGTATTGAATCGGGTAATTGACTGCCAATCGCATGATCAGATTTGCTTTCGGTTTCCGCTTGTAAACCGGTCATCACCAATAGTAAAAATAACAAGCATTTGTATCTATTCATTTTAGTCTCCAATTTTATGTTAGGTTTTTCGTCACTGAATTTACGATTACTGAATATAAATATCAGGATTAACTGCTTTTATACCACCTCATCATAACGCTCAACAGCGGATATCTCTACCCTTCCATTACCCGCTATGTGCTGGCTAATTCTATTAAATTAGCATATTTTCAACTTGAAATGTTTGATTTGAATCAAATAAATGGATTCACGCACCCATTAACCCGAATATTCCATGTAAGCATAAAATATTTGGGTTAGGCCACAAAAAAACCGCCCGCAGGCGGTTTTTGAATATAGAATGTCGATAAAATTAAGCAACCATTTGAGTTTTAAGTTTTTTCAGGGCCGCCGCTTCTAACTGACGCACACGTTCTGCGGAAATTTCATATTTATCCGCCAATTCCTGTAAAGTGGCTTTGTCATCCACCAACCATCGGCTGGTGATGATATCCAAAGAACGCTCATCCAATTTGTCCAGGCCCTGAAACAAAGCGTTGTGGTTTTTCTCATATTCCCGGTCTTTAATCATGGTTGCTTCCGGCGAGGGGCTGTTATGGGTTAACCAGGCTTGCGGTGAATAGGTGTTATCCTCATCATCGTCACCGGGTAAGTCAAAGGACACGTCCTGACCGTGTAGGCGCGATTCCATTTCCACCACCACTTCAGGTTTGACGTCCAAATCTTTGGCGACACGATTGACTTCATCCAAACTAAACCAGCCCAGGCGTTTTTTGTTTTTACGCAAGTTAAAGAACAGTTTGCGGTGTGCCTTGGTGGTGGCCACTTTCAAAATACGCCAGTTCTTTAAAATATATTCGTGAATTTCAGCACGAATCCAATGCACCGCAAAGGAAACCAGACGCACTTTATGGGCTGAATCAAAACGTTTAATGGCTTTCATTAAGCCAATGTTACCTTCCTGGATTAAATCACCCACGGGCAAACCATAACCGGTGTAGCCTTTAGCCACATACACCACAAAGCGCAAATGTGACATCACCAGAGAATGGGCCGCCTCTAAATCATTGTGGTCTCTGACCCGATCGGCCAAATCACGTTCTTCTTCCACGGTGAGTACCGGAATTTGGTTGACCGTGCTGATGTAGGCATCCAGAGAACCGGTGACAGAAGGTACGGGTAAGTTTTTTAAGGTATTTGTTGTCATTATATATTTACTCCAAAGTCTGACATGGCTTTATTAAGCCCATGTAATCTTAAGAATTTGATGCTCGGTTAGACCAGATGAGCACCACGAAAGTTCCGTCCTCCATTGAGCAACGGATGCGATATTATAGCATAAATATGCCTCCATTTGAAGCCTGCCGGCGGCTGCTAAAGCGCCGGTGGCTGGCATAAACAATGGGCCATTTTAATCACTTCACCGGGGCGTCTATCGAGCACCAATTGCAGGTCCGACATCATCGGTGCCAATAACTGTTGCAACTGAGCCTGGCCGGTTAATTGTCGGGGTTCTAACCATTGGGCCGCTTGTGCCATGCGGTCAGTGATAATCCGCTCAACCAGACCCAATTCTTTTTCCAACCAAACCACTTGGTAATCCTCCGCTAATCCGGCTCTTTCGGCGGCATCAGCCAGTGCCTGATGCAGATTACCCAAGTTATCCACCAATCCCAGATCTTTGGCTTGTTTGGCGGTCCAAACCCTGCCACGGGCCACCTGATCCACCATCGAAACTTCCAGACCACGGGCCATGGCCACGGCGGTGATAAATTGTTGATAACCATATTCAATATTGGATTGAATCAATTTGGCAAATTCAGGATCCAATGGCCGATCGGGATTAAAAGCCCCCACCCATTGGGTGGTACCGACACCATCGGAGTGAATCCCAAGTTTGTTAAATAATTTGGGAACGGTCATTAACAGGCCGTAAATACCAATGGAGCCGGTAATGGTGCCTTCATTGGCCCAAATACTGTCGGCGGTCATGGAAATCCAATAACCGCCGGAAGCCGCCACATTGGCCATCGAGACAACCACTGGTTTGCCGGCCACCTGCAGGGCTTCAACCTGTCGCCTGATTTGTTCTGAAGGATACACCCCACCACCGGGGCTATTGACCCGCAGCACCACCGCTTTAATATTTTTGTCCAGGCGGGCTTTTTGCAACAATGCTGAGGTGGAATCACCACCGATGGTGCCACCGGGTTGCTCACCGGCTAAAATCACCCCTTCGGCGACCACCACGGCCACTTGTTTATTGGATTTAACCGGAGGTAAATCCAACGTTAAATAATCTTTAAAATTAATGCCTCTGAAGTGATTGCCTTCATCATCAAAAGAACTCACCTCAGCAATGCGTTTGTGCATAAACGGCTGCTTCATAATGCGATCGACCAATCCGGCTTCTAAAGCCATGTCGGCCACCGAGCCATTTTGCGCCTGTAAACGCTTGGCCTGGTCATCAATAATGTCGCTCAATTCAGCCACCGACAAATTGCGACGTTTGGAAATATCCGATAAAAACGTCTGCCACAAGTCATTCATAAAGTGCAAATTGGCTTCTTTGGCTTCTTCAGACATGCTGTTTCGCACATAAGGTTCAGCCGCAGATTTATACTCACCGACGCGGAACAAATGCACATCCACACCAAGTTTATCCAAGCCTTCTTTAAAATAATTACGGTAGCCGCCAAAACCCTGTATAAATAGAAAGCCCTGCGGGTCCATCAGAATTTCATCGGCCAGACTGGCCAGATAATACTGCGATTGTGACAATGATGTGGCCATGGCAATCACCGGTTTACCGCTGGCTTGTTTAAACCGCGTAACCGCATCCGCAATTTCCCGTAAATGGGTCAGACCAACACCCATAAGTTCATCGGGATTAATCACCAAAGCGGTGATGCTGTCATCATCTGCAGCCATGTCTAAACTACGGACAATATCGCGCATTCGGGTTTCAGGCACCCGGGTGCCCTGGATGGTTTGAATGGCGTGCATGGCCGGATCACCGGAATATTGATCCACAATATAGCCTTTGGGCGCCAACACCAAGGCGGTTTTGTCGCTGACATGGATTTTCTGACCACCAAAAATAAGCCATAAAACCCAGATAAAAATCAACAGCAATAAAAAATGCCGGGTGAAATTGGCCACCAACACAAAAGGTTTGGTGAAAAAGCCGAAAAAGGTTCGGATGGGGGATGATTTTTGGGTTTCTGTATTCATAGGCGCTATTTTATGGTTAACTTACTGATGGACACATGGTGCAAAAGTCACGGTTTATGTTTGATAACATTTGTTGTGACAGTTGCGTATAATACCTTTAAATGCCTCATAATAGCCACATAATACCCCGATGAGACCTTCTTTCTGGCGATACTTCCCGGCGTGGTTTGTCTATGCCTTGTTCTGGCTGATAGCCCAACTGCCTTACCGTGTGCTGCGCGCTTTGGGTGGTTTTACGGGCTGGCTGATGGGTTCGGTGTTTCGCATCAGAAAACGGGTCATTCAGCGCAATATTCAAGTCTGTTTCCCGCAATTGTCCCGCCAACAACAGCACCAATTGATCAAAGCCAATTACCGCGAAAGCGGTTATATGGTCAGCCAAACTTTATACGCTTTTTTTCACCGCTCAAACCGCCTGTTTAATCAATTAGCCATAGCGGGTGAACATCATTTGCAGGCTTGCCTGGACAACAACCGGGGCGTGTTACTGGTCAGCGGCCACTTTACCGCCCTGGATATCGGCGGACGTGCTTTATGCCAACGCTTCCCGGTGGCCGGTGTTTACCGACCGCATAAACATCCGGTGATGGAATATGTGGTGACCCGGGCCCGCACCGCCTATGCCAAAGAGATGTTTGCCAGAGATCGCTTAAAAAGCATAGTGAAATACCTCAAAACGGGTGGTGTGGTTTGGTACGCACCGGATCAGGATTATCGCCGCGGCCATTCGGTGTTTTCACCCTTTTTTGATGTACCGGCCAGCACCATCACCGCCACCCATCAATTGGCCCGTTTAAGTGGCGCCAACGTGCTGTTTTACCGTGTCAAGCGGATCGATAAAGCACCCTATTACCAATTGCACATTTCACCTCCGGTAGAAAATTTCCCTTCCCGGGACGCGCAACATGACACCGACCGCATTAACCGGGGTATTGAAGACATGGTGAAACATGCACCGGAACAATATTTATGGTTACATAAGCGCTTTAAAACCCGACCACACGGTGAGCCGGATTTTTATGCCCATTCTGAGACCCCGGAAAAGCCATGAAAATACCCCATTTAGACCCCGATTTTGCCAAAAGTCGTTGGCGTCAATGGCCCAAAGCCTTTCGAACGGCTGCCTGGCTGGTGGCCGCTGTGTGGCTTGTTTTTCTGATTTCACCGTTATTCAACCTGACCTATTATGGCAACAAACCCCGCACCGCTGAAGGGCTGCTGGGGATTCTCACCATGCCTTTTTTGCACGCCAACTGGTCGCATTTGATTAACAACACCTTGCCCTTATTTTTAACCACGGTGGCTTTATTCGGTAATTACCCGAAAGTGGC
>CAZLAW010000041.1:0-17189 GCA_964557625.1 uncultured Marinicella sp. | reverse complement strand
ATGCTGAATGCCTGGGAATGTGTTGCCGACAAAGTCAATTTGACGCTGCAATCAGAAAACAAAACCAAAGGCATTAATGTCATTCCGGCCGGTTGGGCCTTGGCTAATCTGTTGCAACATATTCTCGATGATGAAGTACCGGGGTTTACCGGTAGCGATGTCCAAAAAGTGGATGATTTGTTTAGTGACACCGTGCATCTCAATGAATCAGGTATTTATTATCTGGCCGCTTTGAGCTATGCCATTGTCAATAAGCGCAGTCCCGAAGGCGCGACCATTCCGGCATCAATTCAAAATAGCACCGGCGTGGTATTGCAACAACTCGCCTGGCAGTACGCACAACAATACCGAAGTACCTTCAGGCCAAAAACCATGGCCGGTTGTCAGCAAATTATGGCCGACCAGGTCTGTCCCCGCTACTTTACTTTCACCAATCGACCGGAGCAAACCGCTGCTTGTGTGGATTGGATGAATGGCACCGGTTTTTCTCCGGCGCCGTTTATCTGGCCGGATCCTAATTTAGAGGTGTGGCCGGATCCATAAAAGAAACTGTTATACAGAAAGACTTATACTTTCTTTAAATGAAATATTCTGAAATGATTATTTTACTTGGATGGGATTTATTTTAATTATTTACCGGACAGATCCTTAGGCTATAATTTAATTTTATAATCCAGTAAAAAGAATGAATTTATCATGGTCTCTTATCATTCTCTGCTTTGCAAGCTTACTCATGATTTCGTCAGCCCATGCTGAAGTCTTTAAATGGGTCGATGCCCAAGGCAATATTCATTACAGTGATAAAAAGCCTGAGAATCAGCAGAGTGAGGAAATTAAGATTAAAGCACACACACCTGATTTAAGTTATCAGAATAAACTTGAAAACAAGCCCTCAGTTGACTCCAAGGAAACAGAAAATCCCTATAAAAAGAAACAAAAAGTCACCATGTATTCGGCGAGCTGGTGTGGCTATTGCAAAAAAGCCCGCGCATATTTTCAAGATAACAAAATACGCTACGCTGAATACGATATTGAAAAAAACCTTAAGGCAAAAAAGCATTACGAGCAATTAGGCGGAACCGGTGTACCTCTATTGGTGGCCAAGAGAAAGCAGATGCAGGGTTTTAGTGAGCCAAGATTTGAACGCTGGTATAATGACTTATAATGAAAGCTAATTTCTTTATACACCACTTTTGAGGCAAAAAAATGCGCCAATTAATCGTCATATTATTTTTAGTCACGGGGCTTTACTCCTGTGGTGAAACACCTTCAAATTCAGAAACGAACAACGCCAGCTCTGACAGTAAAGAGCACATGCTCAGCGATCAACAGAAAATGATTCAAAAAGCCAAAGACACGGAAAAATTGATTCATGAAGCCGATGATAAACGCCGTCAGGCGCTGGAAGACCAAGGCGGTTGATTAGATTTTATATTGTCCGTTTGTTTTATGAACAAATCTAATCCCTACTTATTTTTGTATGTGAAAACAGGCCTGATAAGACATATTTTTCACTAAGAATGTTAAAAAGCTGTTATTTTATCTGTGGTCTTTTATAATCAATGGGTTTTAAATTTCATGTGTACTTATGGATGCCATTCCTTCTGTTGGTTTTTCTGTGGAATCAATGTTACGCGGCCTGTTAGGGCTACTGACTTTGGTTGTCATTGCTTATGCGTTTTCGAGTAATCGTAAAGCCATCAACTGGAAAGTCGTTGGTATTGGTTTAAGTATTCAGATGCTGCTGGCCATTGGGGTTTTGTTTGTACCCTTTGTACAGGCGATATTTGAAGGTATTGGTAGTTTTTTTGTCCATATCATGGAGTTTACCAAAGCCGGTACGGCTTTTTTATTCCGGTCTTTTGGGACCGGTGAAATCGAATCACCGCTGATTAACTTTGCGGTCATGATTTTACCCACCATTATTTTCTTTTCAGCGCTGACCTCGGTGCTGTTTTATCTCGGAATTATCCAGAAGATTGTTAAAGGTCTGGCCTGGCTGCTGACCAAAGCCCTGCGTATTTCCGGCGCGGAAAGCCTATCCGTGGCGGGCAATATTTTCCTCGGTCAAACCGAATCACCGTTAATGATTAAAAAATACTTAGAGAAAATGAATCGCTCTGAAATTCTACTGGTGATGATTGGCGGCATGGCGACGGTGGCCGGTGGTGTGCTGGCCGCTTATGTGGGCTTTTTAGGCGGCGAGGATAAAGCCCAGCAAATATTCTATGCCAAGCATTTGTTAGCCGCCTCTGTGATGGCGGCGCCGGGCGCCATTGTGGTGGCTAAAATGCTGTATCCACAGACTGAGGAAATCAATTCAAATGTGGAAATCTCTCATGAATCGGTGGGCTCCAATTTTATTGATGCTTTATCCAACGGTACCACTGAAGGGGTTAATCTGGCCATTAATGTGGGTGCCATGCTGCTGGTATTTTTCGCCTTTCTGGCGATGATGAACTATGGCCTGGCCGCAGTCGGTGACTGGTTCTCTTTGAATGCCTGGATTGCGGCTAATACACCTTATGAAAATCTGTCCATGGAATTTTTACTGGGTTACCTGTTTTCGCCGCTGATGTGGCTGATTGGTGTGGCAGTAGAAGACATCACCATGCTCGGCCAGTTACTGGGTGTTAAACTGATTGCTTCTGAATTTGTCGGCTATGAGCAACTGGCGCGTTTAAAAGATGCCACCACCGGTTTAACCTTAACTTACGATAAGTCTATCCTGATGGCCACTTATATGCTGTGTGGTTTTGCTAACTTTGCCTCCATCGGCATTCAGGTCGGCGGTATTGGCTCACTGGCACCGGGACAACGTAAAACCTTATCAGCGTTTGGTATTAAGGCCCTTATTGGCGGCACCCTGGCTTCTTTATTATCGGCCACCATGGCGGGCATGCTGGTTGGCTAAAAAATAAATGTGAAACTTGATTTTTCCACTATTCTGGTTTGTAATGTTATAAACCACCTGTGGAGATGTTTATTAACCAGCTTAGCTTCGGGGCGCATCAAACCCTCAGAACTGATGCATCGGGGATGCCACTTGAATGGCTGAATGCCACGCAAGTCGCTAAATTAATGGCCTTAGACATGGTGCAATACGCTTATGGCACCATTGTTCACCACCTCCACGGCGGCATCAACGCCCGCACCGGTATCCAAAGCGAATTCGAAATCCCGGCCATTATCGGCACCAAAGGTTATAACAACCACCTGCACAAACAACTGGCTCACTACGTGCCGCCGCTCAATAACCAGACCTTATTCAAACGCGATCAGAATATGTGCCTGTATTGTGGCGATGTTTTCCCCAAATATCAATTATCACGCGATCATGTCACACCGCTGTCTCAAGGTGGTGCTGATATCTGGCGCAATGTGGTCACCGCCTGTAAACGCTGCAACAACCACAAAGCCGACCGCACCCCGTTACAATCGAATATGCGCTTACTGGCGATTCCCTTTGCACCGAATTACGCCGAATATATCTTTCTACAAAACAAAAACATCATCGCCGATCAGATGGATTACCTGGTGAACCACTTCCCGAAAAAATCGCCTTTTCGGAAGTTTAAGGCGTAGGGTTTAAAGTACCAAACGATTGTTAGGCATTGGTCACCTGCAAGGGGTGCGGCTATATTAACACACCGTTCCCTAAAGACTCATTGTCATTTTTTACGTATTCTGTCCTCTGTCCCCGGCCCGCGCCGAGATTATTTCGTGCGTTCAAAAGCGCCATCCCGTACTTTTAGTCCCGCTCATACAAAACTCCTTTGCCAATATGAGCGTAAAAATCAAGGCGGGCTTGGGCTTCAATGGCCTTGAGCACACAAGTTGTGCGTGATTGGTCTTGAAGCCGAAGTCCAACGCAGAAGTTCACACTCAGATTGGTTAAGGTTCTATGCCGAGTTTTTTGATTTTGTACCTCAGTGCTCTGAAGCTTATCCCGAGTAATTCAGCCGCCCGGGTTTTATTGTTATTGGTTTTCGCCAGGGCATTATTAATTTCACGGATTTCGATGTCTTCGATGTATTTTTCCAGGTTTCGGGTGCCGTCCAAATGTGGCTCAAAACCGGTATTATCCAATTCGATATCGGCTTCACGAATCAGTTGGTTTTCACAATTAATCGCGGCTTTGGAAAGAATTAAATCCAATTCTTTTAAATTACCCGGAAAATCATAATCCCGCAATTTGGCCAAGGCGGTGGGCTGCAGTTTACAGGGGACTTTCTGCCATTTTTCAGCCAATGTTTCTAAGCGAGATTCACACAGTGCGGCCAATTGGTCTTTCAGTGAAATAAGCGGTGTTGTTTCAATTTCACCCACCGCCACATAACGCAACAGGGTCTTTTTAATGCCCAATGAATGTTTAAATTCTTCCGGTGACCAATTTGTGGTCACCAGAATATGAGGTTCATGATAAAGGGTTTTGAGCTGTTTAAGTAGTTGAGATTGCTTTTCGGTACTCAGCGTTTCCATATTGGCATAGACCCAGGTGCCGCCGGATTCAGGTATTAACTGTATATCCTCATGTTCGCAATCGATAAATGTAATTGGTTTGTCATGCTGCTGACTGTTTTTATGAATTAAGGTGGCCAGTTCTTCTTTCCAGCTGCCCAATTGGCCAAAAATAATGGTTGGCACACCACTTTCAGCGTACTTTAGTATCTGTTTGTTCAATGCAGCAAAATACGGCACATCTTCATCCAGCAGATGTTGTTCACGGTTTTTTTCTGTCGGGTGATTAAGCTGCAAGCCGGTTATCACCAAATTACGCAAGGTTTCAAGGCTGATGGGTTTGGTGATAAAGTCATAGGCACCGCGTTTTAAGGTGTCCACCGCGTGGTTGATGGTACCAAAGGCGGTAATCACCGCAATCGGCATTTGCGGGTGGTGTTCTTGCGCATAAGCCACCAGTTCACTGCCCAATCCATCGGGTAATTTAAAGTCTGTTAAACACAAGTGAAAACTGTATTTAGACAATTGGTATTTGGCGGCACCGATACTTTCTGCTTTAAAGACATTAAATCCCATGCGAGTTAGAGAAATGTCCAATAGTTGCAAAATATCCGGTTCATCATCCACCACCAGAATTCTTTTTTTGGCGTTACTCATAAGGCAGCAACCGTCAACAGTTCACGGCGCAAAAAAGGCCCAAAATTCATCTCTTCAATAAATGTTTGCATGGCTCCCTCGTCAACATTTTGTTGTTTTATTATAGCACCTTTCGGCAAAGGCACATCAAGCACTATTTGGGCCAGTAATTTTGAGATGCGCGCATCTTCCCGGTGTTGTTTGATTTTTTGCATACAGGATTTGGCGCCGCGAATGGATAAAAATTCAATCTGGCGATAGTCATTTAATATCTGCTCTAAATCTTCAAAATGATGTAACAGCATCTGTGCTGTTTTGGGTCCCACCCCTTTGACACCGGGAATATTGTCCGCCTGATCACCGGCCAGCGCCAGAAAGTCGATAATTTGCTCCGGTCTGACCCCAAATTTTTCGGTGATGGCCGCATAGCTCATCGGTTTTGATTTACCGTAATCCCACCACCAATCACCGGGGCGAATTAATTGTGCCAAATCTTTATCGGCACTAACCACGCACACACTGTGCCCGGCATCGGCATGTTTTTTATGCAAACTACCAATTAAATCATCGGCCTCGTAATGGTGGTCTTTAAAGGTCGCAATACCGAGTAATTCGGCCACTTGCTGACAATAGGCAAACTGCCTTTTCAGTTCTTCCGGTGCCGGTTCCCGGTTGGCCTTGTAGGGCGGGTAAATTTCATTGCGAAAGGAACTGGCCAGTGACTCATCAAAAGCCACCGCAATATGTCTGGCCTGAGTGTGTTTTAAAAACCGAATCAAAAATCGGGCAAAGCCGTACACCGCATGTACGGCTTCGTTACGTTGATTAAACCACTCAGGTTTAAGCGCATAGTAGCTGCGAAACACAAACACACTGGCATCAATCAGAAAAACCGGTTTGTTTTTTGTTTCGCCGATCAAATCCATGATTAACCAATCAGTCCCATCGCTTCGAGTTTTAACACAATCTGCTGGGTGGCCTGATCGGGTGAATAATCCAGGGTATTGATATCCAATTCAGGATTGTCCGGTACTTCGTATGGATCGCTGATGCCGGTGAACTCTTTAATTAAACCCTGACGGGCTTTGGCATACAGGCCTTTACGGTCACGTCGCTCACATTCTTCCAGCGGTGTGGAAACGTGGACTTCTAAAAAACCGCCCACCGGCTCTATCATGTCCCTGACTTCCGCGCGGGTCCGGGCATAAGGCGCAATCGGTGCACATATGGCGACACCACCGTTTTTAGTGATTTCACTGGCCACAAAGCCGATGCGCAGCACGTTAATGTTGCGGTGCTCTTTAGAAAAACCCAGCTCACTGGACAGGTTTTTGCGCACAATATCGCCATCCAATAAAGTCACCGGACGGTTAATCATTTCCATCAGCTTAACCTGCAAGGCATTGGCGATGGTGGATTTCCCGGAACCGGATAAGCCGGTGAAAAATACGGTAAAGCCCTGTCGGTTACGAGGCGGATAACTTTTGCGTAACTCATTCACCACTTCAGGGTAAGAAAACCACTCAGGAATATCTAAACCTTCACGTAAACGGCGGCGCAATTCGGTACCGGAAATCATCAGGGTTTTTTCTTTATCCTGCACCTCTGACATGGGAATATACTGGGCTTTGTCTTGCGAATACACCATCATTTCAAACTCGACCATTTCAATGCCGAGTTCTTTTTGGTGTTTTTCTAACAGTTCCTGCGCGTCATAAGGTTCGTAAAACGGTTTACCCTGGCTGTCTTCACCGGGTCCTGCGTGATCGCGGCCCACAATAAAATGACTGCAGCCGTAATTTTTACGGATAATGGCGTGCCATAAGGCCTCACGCGGTCCGCCCATACGCATGGCCAAAGGCAACAGCGACAAAGCGGTGGTGCGCTCGGGAAATCGCTCCAACAACTGCTCATAACAACGCACCCGGGTGAAATGATCAATGTCTCCGGGCTTGGTCATGCCCACCACCGGTTGAATCAGTAAGTTGGCCTCAGCACGTTGGGCGGCACGGAATGTGAGTTCCTGATGGGCCCGGTGCATCGGATTGCGGGTTTGGAAAGCCACCACCCGACCCCAGCCGAGCTTATTGAATTTATGGCGGATTTCTGCCGGTGTGTGGCGGTGTTGCTGGTAGTCGTAATGGGTCGGTAATTGCAAACCCAACAACTCACCGCCGAGGTAATAATCACCGGCCTGGTTATATAAGTAATTCACTGCCGGGTGTTTGGTATCCGTGGTGCCAAACACTGCCTGAGCTTCGGCTTGTTTATCGGCTTGCCAGGCATCGGCCACATTTAAAATCGCCAATACCACCCCTTCTTCATCACGCAAGGTCAACTGACCAGCCTCGAGTGCGGCTTTCATGGTGCTCTCATCCACATCCAGCGTAATCGGCATCGGCCAAAGTAAACCATTGGCCAGGCGCATATCTTTTAATACCGAATCATAGTCGGCTTTGGTCATAAAGCCTTTGAGGGGTGAAAACGCACCGTTTAACAGCAGTTCAATGTCACAGGTCTGACGCGGTGTTAAATCCCAGTCAGGTAAACTGTTGGCTAATTGTTGGCGTTCGACTTGTTGGTCTTCAGTGGGCAGCAAGTTAATGAGTTCACCGCCGTGTGGTTGATTAATTGACATAATTGTTGTCCTAATTAAGGGTTAAGTTGTGTTTTTTAATTTTTTGTGCCACGGTGGTGTGTGACACCCCCAGTTGGCGCGCAAGTTTGCGGGTGGAGGGGTACTTCTGGTACCAATGTTGCATAAATTGCTTTTCAAACTCATCCACCGCTTCTTGCAGGGTTAATTGTTCTAAATCCGTTGACAGGCTGACGGCACCATCTAAATCCAGATCAGCGGCGCTTATTTCACCGCTGCGATTGACCATCACCGCCTTATACAGACATTGTCTTAACTGACTGACATTGCCGGGCCAGTAATATCGCTTCATTTTCACCAGCGCATCTTCATGCAAAACGGTTTGGCCACCCATTTCCTGATTCATCTGGCGTAAAAAGTATAAAGCCAAAGGCTCAATATCTGCCACCCGCTCACGTAACGGCAATACATTCAGACGCAACACATTGATTAATTCAATCCAGCGGGCATTCATCTGACCTGATTCCTGATAGTAACCCAGGCGTTTACTGGATGAGGTCATAATTCGCGGGGTGTTGTCCGTGTTTTTGTTAAAAAAACGCCACAGTTTTTGTTGGACGTGTTCAGGCATATACTCCACATGCGAGAAAAACACCGTCCCTTCCCGATTTAAACTAAGTACACCGGGGCGTTTGTGGCGCCCAAATAACAGTTGTTCCATGGGTTCGGCTTTCATCGCCTGACAATCAATCACGGTGAACATATGGTGACCGCGATCACTTAAACTGTGACAGGCATGGGCGAGTAAAGTTTTGCCGGTGCCGGCTTCGCCAACAATATTAATCGGCGCTTCCACGGTGGCCACACGTTTGGCTTTTTGTACCGTTTGGGCAAAAGATTCCGAGCTGTAAACCAGATTTTTTAAACCGTCAATCTGCTCACCTTGCACCACATAACTGCTGGCCTGAATTTTTTCATGGTCACGAAACAACAACATCGCGGCCACCGGCTTGTCACCGGCCGCTTTAATCGACTGTACTTCCAATAACAGGGTACCGCCGGTGGTCTCAATGTTCACCGGTAATTTCGATTCGGCGGCGGCATTTAATTTGTCCTGCCAGCCGGATTGAGTGAAGATGGTTTGCATGGACACCGGCTTATCGCCGCTTAAGTTGATTTCAAACCGTTGCTCGGCAGCACTGTTTGCATAGGCAATCTGGCCTTTGTTGTTGACGCCCAGCACGGGATCAGGCATCACTTGCATCAATGAGGCCAGCATTTGCTGGGTGGCCACACCGGGTAACACATCAATCTGATTGACCCATTTAACGCCGGGGACACGCATAATCAGACTGGCCAAAGTGCCTTGTGTGGCTTTATCTAAATCCTGAGTTTGCAGATAAATTTTGCCGTCTTCCACTTCAAGCTTAATTAAATCCGCCTGCTGTTGTTTGAAGAGCGCCAAAATATCGTCGGTAATACCCAGTTTATTCTCTGTAGTGATCGACAGTTTCATTGTGTAATGTTTTTCTTACAATGCTTTTATGTTTATTATTCAGTAACTTAAACAAGATAGCGCATTTATTGTAATAATTAATTTACGCATTTTAACTTGGTGGCTGATTACACTCAAGCTATAATTATTTGTATCAAATATTGTTATTAGCCACCATGAAATCAAAACAACTTCATTTCGCCACCCGAACGGTTCACGCCGGTTATAACCCACTGGAACACGACGGTGCTTTAACCCCGCCAATGCACACCAGTTCCACCTTTGCATTTGAAAATGTTCAGCAGGGTGGCAATGCATTTGCCGGTGACAATGACCGCTATATTTATTCTCGACTGGGCACACCCTCACAACAACAGCTGGAACAGCGGCTGGCCAGTCTGGAAGGGGCCGAAGCGGCTCTGGTGACGTCATCAGGTATGGGGGCCATTACCTCGACCTTGTGGTCTTTGGTGGAACCGGGCGACAACATTATTGCTGATAAGAGCTTATACGGCTGCACCTTTAGCTTTTTTGAACATGGCTTAAAAAAATTCGGTATCACGGTCAATTATGTGGATTTATCCAAGCCACATTTTTTAAATGAACACCTGACCGACAAAACCAAGCTGGTCTATACCGAATCACCCAGCAACCCCAATATGCGCTTGGTAGACATCGCTGCTGTGGCGAAAATCACCCGCCAATATGGCATTAAATTTATCGTGGATAATACCTTTTGCACACCCTATCTGCAGAACCCGCTTGCCCTGGGTGCAGATATCGTGCTGCATTCGGCCACCAAATACTTAGGTGGTCACGGCGATCTTATCGCCGGCGTGGTGGCCGGATCAGCCGAAGATTTACTGCATATCCGTCAATACGGTCTTAAAGACATGACCGGTGCAGTGATTTCGGGCCATGATGTGGCTTTATTGATGCGTGGCCTCAAAACCCTGCATGTACGCATGGACCGGCATTGTGAAAACGCCCAAATCGTTTCAGAATATTTAAACAACAATCCTTTTGTAAAACAGGTGTTTTATCCCGGACTGGCCAATTTTCCTCAAGCAGAACTGGCGCAACAACAAATGCGCCAACCAGGCGGTATGATTGCTTTTGAACTGAACGGCAGTCGTGAGCAGGCAGCTGCCTTTGTCAATCAGCTTGAGCTGATTTTATGCGCGGTCAGTTTAGGTGACACCGAAAGCCTGATTCAGCATCCGGCTTCCATGACCCACTCAACTTACACCGAAGAACAATTAATCGCCCACTTAATCAGCCCTTCTCTGTTACGACTTTCAGTCGGCATTGAACATGTGGACGACATCATTGCCGACCTTGATCAGGCTTTGGAATCGGTCTTTAATGGCGGATCCGGCAATAGCGGATTATCCGCTTTGGCCTGAGCTTTTAAGGCTTTCACCCGCCGTTGCAATTCAGCGGCGGTAACTTCTTCAGGCAGCATCGGTTCACCGACAATTAATTCGATGCGCGCCCACAGTTTCCGTGGCCAGCGTTGATACCATTTTTGACCATAACGCGAAAACATGCTGCCCCAAAGATTGTTTAAGGCCATCGGCACCACGGGCACCGGGTACTTTTGCAACACTTTTTCAATGCCCCGTTTAAATTCACCGATTCGGCCATCAGGCGTTAACCGGCCTTCCGGGAATACCACCACCACTTCACCGGCTTCCAGGCGCGAATAAATCTGGCGGTAGGCTTCTGACAGCACTTCCGGGTTTTCTTTCTCTGAGGCAATCGGGATACAGCGTGCCAGACGGAAAATCCAATGCAAAACAGGCAAATTGTAAATCCGGTTATGCATCACATAGCGTACCGGCCGCGGCGAGCGGGCTGAAATTATCACCGGATCCATAAAACTGATGTGGTTACAGGCCAGTATAACACCGCCTTCCGCCGGAATATTGTGCAAGCCCTGGTAGCGGGTGCGGTAAACCAGTGTACTGACCACCCAAGCCACCAACCGCACAATAAAATCCGGCATCAGTTTAAAAATAATCAGACTGACAATAATGTGCAGACCAATGGTGATGAGAAACAACTGCGGAATCGACCACTCCACCACCGCCAACACCAGCATGCCCAGTAAAGCCGCCACCACCATAAACAGGGCATTATAAATATTATTACCGGCAATCATCCGTGACACCCAGGATTTTTCCGAACGGGCCTGTACCATGGAATATAATGGCACAATATACAGTCCGCCAAACACCCCTATCATGAGCAAATCAAAGTTAATCCGATAAGTGCCGGCAAAGGTCAGCACTTCGCCCAGGCCGACAATGCCCTCAATATCCAAATCCATATTCATGCCGGCTATCGATAAATCCAGACCAAATATAGCCAGTCCCAAAGCACCCAGCGGCACCAGACCAATCTCCACCCGCCGATTCGAAAGTTTTTCACACAACAAAGAACCTACGCCGATGCCCACCGAAAACATGGTGAGCAATAAAGTCACCACATGTTCATTTCCATGGAGCACCAGGCGGGTGAAATTGGGCATTTGGGCTAAAAAAACCGAACCAAAAAACCAGAACCAGGAAATCCCCATCACCGCCAGAAAGATGTCTCGGTGTTTTTTCACAACACGGAGGTTATCAGCGGTGGCCCGCCACAAGCTCCAATCGAGTTTTATCGTTGGTTCGGCGGCCGGTGTCAACGGAATCTGTCGTGCCGCCAAATACCCTAAAGTGGCAAAACCCACCACCGCCAGTGAAACCGGCACAAAGGAATCCATGGCGATTAAAATACCGCCTAAAATGGTGCCCAGTAAAATAGAAATAAAAGTACTCGATTCCACCAGACCATTGCCGCCCATCAGTTCATTTCGATTGAGTTTTTCCGGTAAATAACCGTATTTAACCGGACCGAACAAGGACGATTGCGAGCCCATGAGGAACAAAACAAAAATCAATAAACCCACATGATTGAGGTAGAAACCAACAGATGCCAGCAACATAATCACAATTTCACCCATTTTAATGCGACGGATTAAGGTGTCTTTGGGGTATTTATCCGCCACCTGACCGGCAAAAGCCGAAAACAGAAAAAACGGCAAAATAAACAAACCAAAGGCCAGGTTGGTGAGCAAATTTATGTGCTGTTCTGCCACCTTAAAGGCAATCATAATAATCAGTGCATTTTTAAAGACATTGTCATTAAAAGCACCAAAAAACTGGGTCAGAAAAAACGGCAAATAGCGCCGTTGTTTCAGGAGTTCAAATTGTGAGTGTGTGCTCATGGGCGTTTGATTAAATTATTCGTCAATCCAAAATAACCGACGTCTTCGGGCTTGACCCGGAGACCCATACTAAAAAATAAATTCTTTGTATAATCTTGCTGCGCTTTAAAATATTTCATTCTAAATCGCACAATATGGACCTCCGAGTCAAGCCCGAAGGTGTCGCGGCTGGGAAAATATGGGACAAGATTTAGAATCAATCCACCTTTCTAAATGTTAACAAGGTTTTATTATCGGCATCCTGAAGCGCAAGCGTTAACCCCGATAACGTGTAATGTTTGACCTGACCCAACGCTTGGGTGAATTTATCTGCCAGCTCCATCTCCGGGCAAGCCATCAGAGTACTGGCCAAAGCTCCGAATTCGATTCGTCCCTGGCCGAGTGTTTCAATGCCACCGGATAAGCGATTACAGCTGTCGGTGCCGAACACCTGCATCTTCGTTAAATTAAATTCCAGACTGGGCACGTCCTGGCCATGATCTGAAAGCAAAGTCCGATCTACCGGCTCACCCTGTATTTCTGTCAGCGCCCAAATATCATGCAGGCGAAGGGTGTCATCGGCTTTTCTATCGACAACTTCCAGCAATTCATAACGTATCGATGAGGCATCGGCCGGAACTTGTGCAGCTGGCAATTGGATTTCCTGAACACGGATTTTATAGATATGGCCGAGTTCGTAATTAAAGCCTTTAATCGGGGCATAAAATAAGGACCAGTTATTAATATCGGCTTGTTGTTGATTATCTTCGTCAATTTTCTGGACTTGCAGGCACATGCGCTCGCCCACGCCCTGACAGGTTCTTTGCCAGCTATTGACCCAATAGAGTTGCTCAGAATTACTCTGGTGTTTCGAAGAATTTTGTTCCGGTTTCGTCATATGACTACAAGCGGCCAGTAAAATAAGTAAAGCAAGCGGTAATAGTTTCTGCATTGTGGACTCCAATAAATTCTTTAAATAATAACACCGGTCGGTTGAAATTAAGGTGAATAAACACTTATTCGAATTCTTGTGGTGGCAGCAATAATTGCGGATCCAACCGCACATTGGTTCCCAAATTAATACGCCAATCTAAATGCGGGCCGGTGGCACGACCGGTCATACCGATTTCACCGATTTTCTCACCCTGCTTTACCTGTTGGCCGACTTCCACATTAACCTGGCTTAAATGCAAATACGTGGAATTCAAACCATAACCATGATCCAGAATTATGGTACCGCCGGTGTAATAATGATCATCGACTGCCATGGTCACGGTACCTGAGATTGGGGCCACCACCTCAGTGCCGGTGGCATTGGCAATGTCCATACCGTAATGTGGGCGTTTCGGCTCGCCATTGAGAATGCGGCGACTGCCATAAACACCACTAACCCGACCTGTGGCCGGCCAGATAAAATCCTGTAAATAATAGCGCTGTTCAGACCACACCGACCGCGCCTGTTTCACTTGCGCCTGTTCTTTTTTAATCCGCTTCCAAAAACTCGCCGGTGGATTCACTTTATCCGCAGGCAGTCCGTCAATGCGTTCTTCGGGAAAATTCCGCGTCGTCACCGGAATGGTTTTTTGATGGGTTTGTTCCTGATAGGTCACGGTGATTGTTTTGGGTTCGGTATCAAACCGCCCAAAACCGAACATAAAATAGCCTTCAGGGTCAATCTTAACGGCTTTATTATCTATGGTGACCCGGGCCTCAGGGTTGGTTTGCGCAATCAGTAAAGCACCTTGCACCGGCTCTCCCTGAATGGTCAAAAAATAATCATCGGCCCATACAGAACCTGAAACCAGCATCAAAACTATCCATTTCATCCACATCATTTATAATAGCCTTTTACAAAAAAGATTTATTCTAACACCAAACGCCATGAACCTCATCGCCATCGAAACCGCCACCGAACAATGTGCTGTTGGCTTATTGCACAACGACCGGATAACGACCACCGCAGAAATCGCACCGCAGCAACATGCCAATATTATTTTAGACCGGCTTGAGGGCTTATTGAATGACGCTCAATTAAAAAAATCACAACTCAATGGCATTGTGTTTGGCCTCGGCCCCGGCGCCTTTACCGGTGTCCGGATTGCTTTTGCGGTGACTCAGGGTCTGGCGCTGGCGCTCGATATTCCGGTGATGGGCGTGTCGACGTTAGAAAATATGGCCTGGCAGGTTTTTCAGAACAATCCCGATCAAGAACAAAAAATTCTCATCGCAAACGATGCCCGTATGGGCGAAGTTTATTGGGCCGAATTTAGAACCCAAAACGGCCAACTTATCCGCCTAAATGACGACCAGGTCAGTCACCCTGAAGATGTAAATATCAATGATTTCGATACCGCCGCCGGCAGTGCGTTTCATGAACTACTGCGTGATCACATTTCAGACAAAGAAACACGGCTCATACATGCCAATGTTTTACCCGATGCCGGGGCCTTATTAGAAAATGCCCAAAACCGCTTCAATCAAGCAAAACAAAACATCGCCGATATCAAGCCCCATTATGTCCGCGATAAAGTGGTTTTTAGTTAATCTAAAAATTCATGACCGGCTTACAAACCACCCAAATACAATGCCCCTATTGTTGGGAGACTTTTGAAATCGTGGTGGATTGCTCTGTTTCTGAGCAAACTTACACCGAGGATTGCTATATCTGTTGCCAACCGATTGTGTTACAGCTGGTGTCCGATGGCGAGGAAATTGTTTCGGTTCAGGTGACAGCGGAAAATCTCTAAAACAATACCTGATGAAGCGGCGGCTTTTATCGGTTTAAAAAACCGTCAACATTTAACCGAGCCACAATTTTCACACCCGTGCTATGAATCAACTTAAAGCAAAGTACACCGATTTACCACCCAGAAAAAGTGCCACCACAATCACCAATACGCCCAATAAGTTATGTAACCAGGTGTTTTTATATCGCCCCAATAAATCCGAGCGATTCATCACATACAGCAAAAATCCGGCCAGTAAAGGCAGTAACAGACCATTAGCAATTTGGGCAAACCAGATAATGGTAATGGGTTTATAGCCGGATAAAGACAGCAGTAAACCACTAAACAACACCAGCATCCAAATCAGTTTAAATTTCGTGTTCTTGCCATCGGTGGGCCAACCCAACATGCCGGCCAAGGCATAGGCTGCGGCCAGTGGTGCGGTGATGGCCGATGATATACCGGCGGCGAACAGACCCACAGCAATAAAAACAGACGCCCAGGAACCCAGTAAAGGTTGTAACTGGATGGACATATCCGCCGCTGTCTGAATCTCGACCTGACGACCAAAAAACGCGGTGGCGGCGGTGGCCACAATGGACAATGAAATTAACCCACCCACACCAATGGAAATCAGCGTGTCTTTACGCACCAGATGCATATCTTCAGCCTGATGCCATTTTGATTTCACTGCCGAGGCATGCAAAAATAGATTATAAGGTACCACCGTGGTGCCTACCAAGGCCACAATGGTCAGCCAGGCACCTTCCGGAACCTGTGGTTTTATGCCATTAAACAATGCGGACCAATCAGGCCTGGTCAATAAGAAGGTGGTGACGAAAGCCACACTCATCAGCAACACCAGGGTAATTAACGCCCGTTCAAACACCTTGTAACGGCCTTGAATAAGCACCGCAAAAGCCACCGCAACAATCAATATCGGCCAGGGAAATTTAACACTCGGCAACATGGCTTCCAAACCCAAAGTGGCGCCGGCGATGTTACCACCTTCATAAGCGCCATTACCGATGAAAATGGCCACCGTGACTAAGGCGAAAACCAGTGATTTATACAACGGGTTGGAAAACTGATTTTTTAAAACCTCGCCCAAACCTGATTGTGTAATCAGGCCCAATCGTGCGGACATCTCTTGCAACAACATGCATGCGATAACCGAAAACAACAAAGCCCACAATAAAGCATATCCAAAATGAGCTCCGGCCAGGGTACAAGTGGTGACCGTACCCGGACCAATAAAAGCCGCGGCCACTAAACTGGCCGGACCCATGGAAAACCGCGATGTTTTTGCACGGGTCATTTTAATTCAGCAGTATCCAGGTACCTAAGCTCAGGAATGACACATAACCGACAATATCTGTCACTGTGGTCAGCACCACGCCACCGGCGATGGCCGGATCAATGCTTAATCGACGCAACAGAACCGGCACCAATACCCCGGCCAAAGCACCGGCAATCAAATTAATCACCAACGCCAATGCGATGACTATGCCCATTTCAAAGTTGTGATACCAGGCGATAATGATGGATGATAATATTACCGACCAGACCAAACTGTTGATCACACCAATCATCACTTCCCGGTTGAGTAAATTTTTGATGTTACCGCTCCCCACCTGGCCGGTAGCCATACCGCGTATCATTAAAGTCAGTGTTTGTGAGCCGGCAATGCCACCCATCGACGCCACAATCGGCATTAACACTGCTAAAGCCGCCACTTTTTTAATCGCATCCTCAAAAAAACCGATGACAAAAGCCGCCAGTAGCACCGTCAATAAATTCACACCCAACCACACCGCCCGACGTTTTGATGAGCTTAATATCGGTGCAAACATATCACCTTCTTCATCCAGACCTGCCATCCGCATCACCGATCGCTCGGCCTCTTCACGTATAACATCCACCACATCATCGATGGTGATGCGGCCGATCAGTTGATTTTTTTCATTTATCACCGGCGCTGAAATCCAGTCATTGTGCTCAAAATCCTGCGCCACTTCACTGGCA
>CAZLAW010000040.1:0-17496 GCA_964557625.1 uncultured Marinicella sp. | reverse complement strand
ACAAGCGCAGAAGTTTCCCTGGGTTTTTACCCTGTTGTGGTTATCGATTTTGTTATTGATGATTTGGCTCGGTTTTTGGCAATTGGATCGTGCCAGTCAAAAAGAGCAGATTCGCCGGCAAATGCAATCAGCTGAATTCAAACAACCGCTCACATTGTCTGACTGGCGTGCCATTAAAGATTACCAAACCATTCAGGTCACGGGTCATTATCACAACAGCCATTTTTTATTGGCCAATCAGTTCCATAACGGTCAGGTGGGGTTTTATGTGATGTCAGCTTTTTTAACTGAAAACAATGTCTGGTTATTGGTGAATCGTGGTTGGACAGCTTCAGCCGGTATTGATATATCAGTGCCCGAGAACAAGACAGAACTTGTGGGTATGTTATCAGCTTGGCCCCGACCGGGTGTACAATTGGGTGAGCAAGAATTTCAAGACAAATCACAACAACAGGTCACCTATTTACCGCTTAAACAAACCAAAATCTTTATGACGCAGCAATTATGTCAACGGGGTGATTGTGATATTTTAAATCGGGTAATTAAATTGGATGCCGCTGCAGAACACGGCTTCGTCCGTGATTGGCAGGCACCGATGATGACCGCAGCCAGACACCGTGCCTATGCCTTCCAATGGTTTATCATGTCTTTGGCTTTATGTTTAATATATATGTATTTTATTCGAAGATTATATGCAGTTAAAAAATAAAAACAGGCTCACCATCCTGGTGGTTTTTCTCTTGTTTGCCGTGCCGGTTGTGGTGGCTTACCTGTTGGGTTCAGGCCTGATTGATTTTGAACCGGACAGCACCAAGAATCATGGTGTATTTATCTCGCCACCGGTTAAACCGGCTGACTATACCGACGCTGAATGGGTTAATGATTTGCCCGAACACTGGACTTTAATCTACAGAACGCCTGAAGTCTGTGACGAGGCCTGTTTTGAGTGGGAAGATAAGTTGCACCGTTTTAACCTGACTTTGGCGCAAAATGCCGATAAACTGGAACTTATGCTGCTGGCCTTAGACTTTAATCTGCGACAGGAAGACCCGTACAGTCATATTAAGAAAGTGGCTACCGATGGGCAGCAAGCATTAAATACCTTGTTGGATGAATTGTCCAGACAGTCTTTGGGTCACGGTGAAGGGCTGTATGTGGTGGCACCGGAGGGTTATTTAATGATGGCGTTTACGCCGGATAATGAACCACAGGATATTATCAAAGATTTAAAATTACTGGTTAAAAGAAAAGGTTAACGATGAAATACAAACATTTGGCCTGGTTGGCCGTGGGTTTAGGCCTGTGTGTGGTGGTGTTGGGTGCTTTTGTGCGTTTATCTGATGCCGGTTTAGGTTGTCCTGACTGGCCCGGCTGTTATGGTCATTTAACCTGGCCGACACAAGCAGAAGAGATTGCCGTAGCCAACCAAAAATTTCCCGAACGGGCGGTGGAAGTGCATAAAGCCTGGAAAGAAGTGGTCCACCGAATATTGGCCGGTACTTTGGGCTTGATGGTTTTGGCCTTGTTTATCTGGGCCTTTCGCCAGCGGCTGATCAGGTCGCCGAAATTACCATTCATGATTGGTTTGGTAATCACTTTTCAAGCGGCTTTGGGTATGTGGACCGTGACCTTAAAGTTGCATCCGAGTATTGTGATGAGTCATTTACTGGGTGGCTTATTAACTTTGTCGTTACTGGTTTGGTTGGCCTGTCGGGAAACACCTGAAATTAAAGCTTACCGCTATGCCGGTCATGTGACCAGTCAAATGGTGGTGCTGGCGCTTTTTTTAGTTGTATTACAAATTGCATTGGGTGGCTGGACCAGTGCTAACTATGCAGCCCTGGCCTGTACCGGATTCCCGCAATGTAACGGACAATGGTGGCCAAATATGGATTTTATTCAGGGCTTTAATTTGTTGCGTGAATTTGGACCAAATTATGAATTTGGGGTGAAAGACGGCCCGGCACGGGTGGCAATTCAGATGACACACCGCATGGGTTTTGTGGTGGTGACCCTCTATTTATCCTGGTTGATTTACCGACTCACTAAAAATCGAGAATTACTACCGATGGCTGTGGTAATTGGTGGTTTATTGGCGCTGCAAATTGCTTTGGGTATTATCAATGTCACCATGAACTTGCCGTTAACTGTGGCGGTGATGCATAACGGGGTGGCGGCTTTACTGCTCATGAGTTTGGTTTATCTGCTTTATAAAACCCGACAAGCTTCCTATAATTAGGCCATGCAGCGAATTAAGCAATATTTTGAATTAACCAAACCGGGTGTGGTGACATTAATATTATTCACCGCATTTGTCGGGATGTTGCTGTCGATGCGCAATTTTCCCGAATCTGAGTGGGTTGTGATTTTATGGGGTTTGCTGGGCATTGCTTTAAGTGCCGGCGGCGCCGCAGCCATAAACCATTGGGCTGATCAAAAAGCCGACAAAGTGATGCTCAGAACCCAACACCGCCCATTACCCAGTGGCGGTTTAAAAACAGTGAACGTACTGACTTTTGCGGCCATCTTGTCAATTCTTGGCACCGGTATATTGGTCTATTTTGTCAACGTATTAACTGCGGTGTTGACCTTTGTTTCCCTGATTGGTTATGCCTTTATTTACACCATGTTTTTAAAACGGGTGACACCACAAAATATTGTCATTGGCGGTCTGGCCGGTGCCACACCACCGGTTTTGGGCTGGACCACAGTGACCGGTCAGGTGACGCCGGATGCTTTGTTGTTATTGGCGATTATATACGTTTGGACGCCACCACATTTTTGGGCCTTGGCCATCTTTCGTAAAGAGGATTATAAAAAAGCCCATATCCCCATGTTACCGGTGACCCATGGGGTTAAGTTTACCGAATTACACATTATTTTTTACACCATACTGTTGTTTATCGTGACCCTGTTTCCATTCCTGACGGGCATGAGTGGGTTAATTTATCTTGTCGGTGCCGTTATTTTAGGTGCACGCTTTTTATGGATGACCGTGCAGTTAAAACGTACCCAATCACCCTTACTGGCCTGGAATACCTTTAAGTATTCCATCTGGTATTTAATGTTGTTGTTTGCCTTTTTATTGGTGGATCATTACATTTTATGGGGTGATGTGATGCCGCGTTTATTTTCAGAGCCAGTGGTTTGATCGATTCCCATATTCATTTAGATGATACACGTTTCGATGCTGACCGTCAGCAGTTATTGACTGCTGCCAGAGAAGCGGGTATCCGGGGGTTTGTGGTACCTGCCACGATGGTATCAGGTTTTACAAAAATTAAGCAGTTAGCCGATGATCATGATGATATTTACCCGGCATATGGTTTACATCCTTATTTTATCGAACAGCACCAGCTACAAGACGTACAGAAGCTGACTGATTTCCTGTCCGATAATCAGGCGGTGGCGCTGGGTGAATGTGGCCTGGATTATTACCGGGATGATTTAGACCGCGAGAAACAACAGGCTATTTTTGAACAGCAAGTGGGTTTGGCCAAAGACATGGATTTACCTTTGATATTGCATGTGAATGGTGCGGTACAGGCGGTATTTGAGGTGCTCAAAAAACATCATTATTTTAATGCAGTGATGCACAGTTTCAATGGCTCAGTAGAACAAGCCCGGCAAATCACAGAAACAGGCATTATCCTCGGTTTTGGAACGGCCGTGGTCAATCCCAAAGCCAGAAAATTACATCAAGTGGTGAAATCGGTGGATTTAAACACCATGGTGATTGAAACGGATGCCCCGGATCAGCCCTTATATAATAAAAGAGATCAGCGAAATTTACCGATGGATTTATGCACGGTGGCTGAATTTGTGGCAGAAGTTAAACAGGTTTCTGTGGCTGAATTAAGTCGAATCACCAGCAACAATTGTCGCCGGGTTTTTGGTTTATGAAAGAACGTTTTGGCGGTATAGAGCGACTTTATGGCCCAGCCGGGTTTGCACAGCTACAGCAAGCGCATGTGGCGATTGTCGGTATCGGCGGTGTGGGTTGCTGGGCGGCTGAAATGCTGGCCCGTTCCGGTGTCGGTGAAATCACCCTGATTGATGCCGATGAAGTCTGTGTGACCAATATTAACCGTCAGGTTCATGCCTTAAACAGCACTGTAGGACAGGCAAAAGTCGACGCCATGAAAGCGCGGATGTTAGACATAAACCCTGATTGTGTGGTGCATGCCGAGCAGCAGTTTTTTATGCCCGGTAATGCTGGAGAATTGCTTTCACCTGATTATGATTATTTGATTGATGCCGTTGATTCGGTGAAGCATAAAGTCTTACTGCTGGCACTGTGCCATGAGCATAAAGTTCCGGTTATTACCACCGGTGGTGCCGGTGGTAAAACCAAAGCCAATCAGTTACAAATCAAGGATTTAGCAGAAACCCACGGTGATCGTTTATTAAAGAAAGTGCGTTATGAATTACGCCGGCATCATGGTTTTAAGGGTTTAAAAAAATTTGCTATTCCGGCTATATTTTCTGATGAGCCGATGACATTGCCTTTTTGTGATGCCGGTGAGCAACTATCCTATCGATTGGACTGTGATTCAGGTTATGGCACCACCCCGACTGTGATCAGTGGTTTTGGGGTGATGGCCGCTGATTGGGTGATTCAATCATTGGTGAAATGATAACCGTCAGCCAGATATGACGGTTATCGTGGTCTTATTTCTAATTTATTTTGGGATACGAAGAACTTGTCCAGGATAAATTTTATCCGGATCATCCAGCATCGGTTGATTGGCCTCAAAAATCTTCGGGTATTTCATCGCGTCGCCATAAAATTGTTTGGCAATTTTACCCAAGGTGTCACCGGGTTGAACCGTATAGGTTTGTGATTCCCATTGCGCCTCACCGGGGGCATCATTTTCCTTCACCGCATGTTCTTGCATTTCTTTGACCGCCTCAGTGGCATCATCCGGCGGTGTGCCAATCAATAAATTGTCCTGCACCCGTGAAACCCCGGCGATATTGCCGGCGGTTAATACGGCTTTTTCTTTTTGTTCCTGGTTCGGCACATAACCGGATAAATTCACCACACCGTTACTAAAATTTGTGGTCACATATTCCACATCAACCCCACTGTTTTCGATGTGTTTTATAATCGGCATGGTTACGTCTTTTTCAGCGTTGTCTTTGCCGAACACTTTGGCGCCCGCGTCACTGATAAAATCGAAAAAACCCATAATAAGTTCCTGTTATTGAAGATAAATCAGCATATCAATTTTTTTCTGAAAGTGCAATAAATGTCAATAAATCTCACTAAACCCGGATGTCATAATTCGTCACGGCAGAGCCCCAAAAATGTCACATATATATGGTTTAATGGGATGTGTTGTTTAGGACTCATTTAACAGGAGACAGGCCATGCGACAATTAAACCGTATCACTGATGAATTAGAAAAACAGACTAAAAAGACTAAAAACAAGCAGTTAAATGCTTTAAAAAGAATGAAAAAAAACCAAATATCCGAACGTGATCCGTTGCGATTATGCTGGAAAGATGTGCTTATCTTTGGTTTATTGATTGTTTTTTGCGGGGGTTATTATTGCCAAATTGATGCTTATCAGCAAACAAAAATATCAGCGCATAATCACAATAAAAATAATGGCTAATCGTATAAAATAAGGCCTCACTAAAAAATGATTGATGGGTGAAAATCTTAGTTATTCAAATGAAGATGTTGGGTGATGTGTTGGCAGGTACCGTGGTATGCCGGGTTTTGGCAGCGCGTTATCCGACGGCTGAAATTCATTATTTGGTGAACAAAAACACTCATGCCGTGGTGGCGCATCAGCCGAATATTCATCGGCTGATTGTTTTTCAGCCGGATAAACAATCCGGTATCCGATCGTTTTGGCGGTTTGTGCAAGCAATCAGGGCACAGCAGTACGATCTTGTTTATGATTTGTACGGCAAAACACAGAGCCAGTTAATCAGCCTTTTTTCAGGCGCTGCTGAGCGGATTTCATACCACAAATGGTACAGTGCCTGGTGTTATACCCAGACCGTGAAACGCACACGATTGCGCCGGACAATAGCCGGGCCTGCCATCGAAAATCGTCTGCGACTGATATACCGCGATGAACCGCTGCCGACTAATGTGCCTTTACCCACCATTTACCTCTCGGCGGCAGAACAACAGCAAGCAGATCGGATGCTGGCGCAAGCCGGATTAAGTGATAAAACCCTGATTATGGTCAGTGCGTTTGGCAGCAGTGAACGTAAAACCTGGCCATTGGCTTACACCGCTCAACTGTTGGATTATCTGGTTGGGCATTATGCAGTTGAGCTGTTGTTGAACTATTTGCCTAAACAGGCTGATGATGCTGAACAATTGTATCTCTTATGTCATTCCGATACCCGTCGGCATATTCACCTGGATTTGTATGCCGATGAACTAAGGCTGTTTTTAGCTTTGCTCAATCGCTGTCGGGCTGTGATTGGAAACGAAGGGGGTGCCATCAATATGGGCAAAGCCCTTAAGTTGGCCAGTTTCAGTGTGTATGCACCCTGGATTGACCCTGATGGTTGGGGGATTGGTGAAGACGATCATCAACATATGTCGGTGCATTTACGAGATTTTGAAGCAGATATGTACCGCCAAACACCGATGAAAAAACTTAAACCCAAAGCAAGCGAGCTGTATTTGAAACTGACGCCAGAGCGTGTCATGCCAAAATTTCAGCTGTTTTGTCAAAGCCATTTAAGCAGCCATTTCCGCCAATAATTTGTTTTTTGTGGCATTTATATTTAAAATAAAGGGTTGCTTTTAAAATGATAGCCTATGCAGTACCCACAAAATTTTGATGTTATTATCATTGGCGGCGGTCATGCCGGAACCGACGCAGCCTTAGCGGCTGCCCGTACCGGTGCGCAAACACTGCTATTGACCCATAACATTGAGACCATCGGTCAAATGAGCTGTAACCCGGCCATCGGTGGTATCGGCAAAGGCCATTTAGTCAAAGAAATCGATGCCCTTGGGGGTGTAATGGCACAGGCCACGGACCGAGCGGGTATTCAGTGGCGGACCTTAAATGCCCGTAAAGGTGCCGCGGTGCGCGCCACCCGGGCCCAATGCGACCGAAATTTATACCGTGCCGCGATTCGACAGGCGGTTGAAAACCAACCCAATCTGCATATTTTTCAGCAGGGCGTTGAAGATTTGATTATTGAACAGGATGTGGTGAAAGGCTGTGTAACCCAGATGGGGCTGACTTTTCTGGCCAAAACTGTGGTGTTGACCGTGGGCACTTTTTTAGGTGGCCGTATTCACATTGGCACCAGTGGTTACCAGGGCGGTCGCGCCGGTGATCCGCCGGCCAATGTTCTGGCGCAAAAATTACGTGCGCTGCCCTTTGATGTGGCCCGACTTAAAACCGGCACACCGCCCCGGATTGACGGTAAAACCGTTGATTTTAGTGTGATGGAAGAGCAGCCCGGTGATACACCGATGCCGGTGTTTTCCTACCTGGGTCAAGTCGAAGAGCACCCTGAACAGGTCAGTTGTTATATCACCCACACCAACAGCCAAACCCATGAATTTATCCGTGGTGGTTTAGACCGATCGCCGATGTACTCAGGCCGTATCGAAGGTAAAGGACCGCGCTATTGTCCCTCGATTGAAGATAAAATCATGCGCTTTGCCGATAAGGATTCACACCAGATTTTTGTGGAGCCCGAAGGCTTAAATACGCAGGAATTGTACCCCAACGGTATATCCACTTCACTGCCCTTTGATGTGCAAATTCAACTGGTGCGATCCATTAAAGGCTTTGAGAATGCCCATATAACCCGGCCGGGTTATGCCATTGAATACGACTTTTTTGATCCCCGTGGTTTGCACCCGACGTTAGAAACCAAGTACGTTGAAAATTTATTTTTTGCAGGGCAGATTAATGGCACCACCGGCTACGAAGAAGCGGCGGCTCAGGGCTTGATTGCCGGATTAAATGCCGCTCGTAAAGCAGCCGGTCAACCCGGCTGGACACCGGCACGCAATGAGGCTTATATCGGTGTTTTAATCGATGATCTGATTACTCAGGGTGCCAGTGAACCTTACCGTATGTTCACCTCACGGGCTGAATACCGATTGATGTTACGTGAAGACAATGCCGATTTCCGGTTAACCCAAAAGGGATATGAACTGGGCCTGGTGGATGCGCATCGCTACCAAACTTTTATGGATAAAAAACAGCAGGTCGAACGTTCACTGGAACATTTACAGTCGGTCTGGTTAACCCCGCATAATGAGTTGGGTCAAAAATTTATGACCCAAACCGGTATCCAATTATCCAAAGAAACCAGTGCCTATGACTTGTTGCGGCGACCGGAGGTGAATGTGTCGATGTTTATGGGTTTTGAAGAAATCAGTCTGCCAAACCGCACCAAAGCTGTTTTGGAACAAGTGGAAATACAGACCCAGTACGCCGGCTATCTGGCGCGCCAACAACAAGAGATTGACAAAGCCAAAGCGCAAGAACATAAACCGCTGCCGGTGGATTTTGATTACGCAGCGGTCAAAGGCTTGAGTGCAGAATTAACCGAAAAGCTCAACCAGACCAAACCCACCACCATCGGTCAGGCATCACGGATTCAGGGCATGACCCCGGCAGCCATTTCTTTATTACTGGTCTATTTGAAAAAAGCGGGTTAAACAAACTGCGGAAATTCTATACGGGATTTCAGTGCTTTAAAATCAACCAGCTCGCCATCGCCTAACTGAGTGGGTGCAATGTTTTTGATGGCGCGGGCGATGTTGTCGATACGCCCCGGCTGAATGCTGTCCCATTGTTTCAGCATATGTTTTATGGCCTGGCGCTGCAGATTATCCTGCGAACCGCACAGGTTACAGGGAATGATGGGAAAATCCATGACTTTTGCATATTCGGCGATGTCTTTTTCGCGACAATAATATAAAGGTCTGATGACGGTATTGCGGCCATCATCACTGATTAGTTTGGGTGGCATGGCTTTCAAGGTGCCGCCGAAAAACATATTTAGAAACAAGGTTTCCACCACATCATCCTGATGGTGACCCAGTGCAATTTTGCTACAGTTTAATTCACCGGCAACCCGATACAAAATTCCCCGACGAAGCCTGGAACATAAACCACAAGTGGTTTTACCTTCCGGAATTTTGTCCTGAACGATGCTAAATGTGTCTTCTTCAATAATGTGGAATTCGATGTCTTGTTTGGCCAAATAGTCGGGTAACACTTCCTCAGGAAACCCGGGTTGCTTTTGGTCTAAATTCACCGCCACCAGATCAAAGTGAAAGGGGGCTTTGCGTTGAATGTTTTGCAATAAGGTTAGCATGGTGTATGAATCTTTGCCGCCGGATAAGCACACCATAATGCGATCTCCGGCTTCAATCAGGCCATAATCTGCTGAAGCGGCACTGATTTGGCGCCTTAATTTTTGTTGTATTTTTCCAAAACGGTGGCGGGTTTGGTCCATATCAGATAATTGTGACAATAGTTGTGGTGAACTGTGGCGATAGATTTTATACTAAAGGATTATTCTGTGTCAGTAAAATCATTGAATCGATACATTATTCGGAGTCATTATGGCATTAAAAGAACATCAAATCAGAGAGCGTTTGAATCAACTCAAAGAAAAGCACCAGGCCCTGGAATCCCGATTGGCAGGTCTCGAGTCTGCACCTGAAGCCAATGAACTGGCCATCAAACGCCTTAAAAAAGAAAAGTTAAGCCTGAAAGATGACATAGCCCATTACGAAGACATGCTGATTCCGGATATGGATGCCTGAACCTTTTTGTTATTTTGTATTCTAAGATTTCACACCTAAACTTTTAATTTTTTATGAAACCTCATATTTCAATGACTCGTAGTTTGTGGCTGATTGTATGCTGTCTGATTGCCTGGCCGGTGTTTGCCAATAACCTTAAACCACTGGAAGAAGTACCTGAGCAGTATATTCGTATGGCGGAAAATGGTGACGCCTTGCAAGTGGCGGTGGTGCGCTTCCAGCCCCGCAGCGGTTCGCAGGATTGGTATGTGGATTTGGTCAGTGCGGTGCATGTGGCCGATGGGGCTTATTTTGCTGATCTCAATCGGCGGTTTTCGAAATACGATGCGGTTTTGTATGAAATGGTGGCACCTGAAGGCACCAAAATCACACCCAGACAACAAACCGGAGATAAGGCCCGGACCGACAAAAAAAATCTGTTGACCAGTATTCAAACGACGATGACGGATGTGCTGGGATTAACCTACCAAATGGATGGCGTGGATTACAGCCCCGAACATTTTATCCATGCCGATTTTAGTCCGGATGAATTTAAACAAAGTATGGCTGATAGAGGCGAAACCATCACCGGCATGATATTGCAACTATGGCGAGCCGGTTTAGCCCGCGAACTTACTGCAGGTGTCGGCAATCAACTTAGTTTATTTTCACTGTTAATGGCCGATGATAAACAATTGGCCTTAAAACGCATGGTGGCGGAGGAACTGGCTGGTGCTGAATCCACCATGACCGCTTTTGAAGGTCCGGAAGGCTCTACCCTGGTGGCTGCCAGAAATCAAAAAGCACTGAAAGTCCTGAAACGAACGCGCACCGACAAAAAGCCTCAATCAGTCGCCATTTTTTATGGTGCGGGTCATATGCAGGATTTCCAGCAGCGACTGATGACTGAATTTGATATGGTGCCGGTTTCCATCGAATGGTTGGATGCCTGGTCTTTAGAATAATAAATCTGTTAATTTGTTTTTAGTTAATCAAATCCCGAGGCAAATATCGGATCATAGTCAGCTTCAAAAATAGGCGTCATGTCATCACCTTGAACGACATTTAGTGGGTTGTAATTATTGTAGTCAGGGAAAATATAACCCAAAAAGCGGTTGCGCATCCGTTTTATCAGGATTTCACTGATGACATCGCGGTAATCGGTGGTGACATTGACATCGCCGCCTTCAAACAATTCGTTGGGTCCTAAGCCGGGGAATTGACCGTGAAAACCCGGATTAACGGTATCACCAATGATAAACATGGGGTTGCCATAGCCGTGATCAGTGCTGTTAGCGCTGTTTTGATAGGCACGACGGCCAAATTCAGATTGCACAACCACCGTAAATCGCCCCGGGTGATGGGCGTGTAGATCTTCATAGAAGGCGGCTAAAGCGGCCGATAATTCTGCGGCTAAATTATTAAATCGGTAGCTTTGACCGTCATGGGTATCCCAGCCGCCGGTGGGCACATAAGCCACTTCCAGTCCGACGTCAGATCGGTATAATTGCGCCACAGTTTTCAGCTGATCCCCCAATTGGCTGTCCGGATAAATTGCATTATTGCCAGGTTGATAATTCGCCCAATCAATGCTTTGGATGACTTGCGAAGTGTAGAGGGCTTGGTGGCCCACGGTGGCTTCGGGGCTGTTCGGGTTTTCATACAAACGGTTGAGCGTCTCTGCTTGGGTATCTCCCCAGGCCCAATGACCATTAGCCATGGTGAAATCTTCCGGATCATTCAACGCCAGGGCGGTGGGATCGCCCAGAAAAGCCGCCGAGTTGGCATCTCCCGGTACCACGGAAGGTATTAATGCATTTTCAGGTGTATGCAGTGAGGATTGGAAATAACGTGTTAACCAGCCGGTACCGGCGGTGGCGCCTAATTCCTGCGCGCCCAATTCCATGTATTTAGTGGCTTCAAAATGACTGCGATTAGATTGGCTCAAACCGGTGGCATGGACAATCGCCATTTTATTTTGATTAAACAAAGCAGCCATTTCTACCGCCGCCGGGTGCAGACCAAAGGCATTCTGGCCGTTTAAAGCCAGTGATTCCGTATTGGGAATATGTAAGTTTGGTCGCAGGTCATTGCGGTAATAATTATAATCGCTGCCACTGCGTGGCGGCACCATATGTAAACCATCCATGGCGCCGTTCAGAAAAACGTACACCAATAAATCCCTTGTCGGGCCGTTGTTTGCGCCCAAAAATTTACGGGCCATGCCGACTTGTAAGCCACCCAGGCCCGATAAAGTGATCAGGCCGGTACCTTGGATAAATTGTCTGCGGTTAATTTTTTTCATAATGATTACCGGTAAATAAATTAAGGGGTGAAGAATATGGTGGCCACCATGTCATAAAGCCTGTCCTGGTTTTTATCCGGCCAGGAATTGTCATTTAAATCTATAACATCATTGTGATTGCCGACAACCGGATTAGCACAGTCTTTGCTGGCCATAAAATCGGCCAGGTGATTATGGGTGGTGGTGTCAGGCATGGTGCCGATAATTTTTTCATACCAAAAATTAACCAACTTGGTGGCGGTATGGTCATTAGGATTCGGCAGGCCAATAAAGGTCTCGGCAAGAACTTGATTAAGTATCGGTTTGTTGCCGTCATAATCTTCATGTCGGTGCGCCATTCTTTGGATTAATTTCCAGGTGCCTACCAGGCTTGAGGTTCCCAGCCAGTGAGATTTGACATCGGGATAGCCGTTAGGAGAAGCCCAATAGAAGGGTTGATGACCGGTGTCAAAGATATCCCAAAAATGCCAGCCGCTGTGCTCATTATTAGGGTTGAATTCAAAGGTGTATTGTATCTGGCGCAGAGCACCTATAACGCGTTCAAAAGGCCGCTTTATTTTTTCGCCCCAGGTGGTTAAAAAGTCATTGGATTTAAGCAATGTTTCCATCGCCAATTTGATTTGATTCGGTGCTTGCCAGTTTTGTTGCAGGGTATTGGCCACTGCATCTATAATCGTCGTATTGGGTTCATCTGAGATAAATCGGCGGCACAGTTTTTCAGCCAGAAAACGATTGGTGCCCGGATGTTGCGCCAGTAAATCTAAAATTTGATTCAAATCTTGTTGTGGGTTGGCACTGGTGTAATAAAATTCTTCACCCAGCACCCGTTTGGTGCCGGTGTCATGCCAGTCATCCCGGTAGAGAAATAAGCCGGTGGCGATGTTGCCGTTTTGGTAATCCCACCAACTACCGCCACTGAAAGACCAGCCGGTTAACGCCCGCGCCATCTCCATGACATCGGCTTCCACATAACCACTGCGAAAACCCTGACCGTCTATCGGCACGTCTTGCCAATCCATATGGCCGAAGTAGTTATCAGCACCCAGGGTATGCAATTCCATCACTTCACGGGCATAATTTTCATTGGGTGCGGAGGCACGATTTGAGCCATTATTCAGATAAATCAGCATGCAAGTTGAGCATGTCACCTGATACAACATTTCTCTGAAGTTACCCAGCACATTGGGCCGAATAACATCGCGGTCATAATGCACAAACATCGGTTGTACACCATAAGAATCGTTGGAAATATTGAAATGGTTGTGCCAAAAATCAGCCATCATTTCTTTTAATTGACGCCTGGAATGGATGCCTCTGATTATGGTTGCCAGAGAGACTTCCCGTGTTGGTCGTGTAAATACTGACCATTCATAGGTGTCACCATCTGCTTTTCTAAAATGTTGTTGATACAATTGCTGGCGGGTTTTATGGAGGGTGGTAAAACCATTGGCAGCTGTTAAACGTTGTTCACAAGCCGCATCATTAATCGTGTCCGGATTTAATTGCTCGTCAATATACGCCATCACCTTGGCATGATCCGTGGCCCCGGGTAACTGATTAATATGCGCAACATCATCGCTGTTTGGACCATACGCCATTTTAGTCAGAACCCGGTGAATCAGATTGGGTGGCGTGGCTGCGGCTTTATGGGTGTCGCCCATAAAGGCATGGGTTTTAATCACCGGTTGCTTTGGTCGCTTGGTTAATTTTTTCGGTTGTCGGTAACCGGAAACGTCTTTATTCGGTTTTTTACGCTTGGGCGTGTAATCAATGGGCATGGCTGTAATCCTCTATGAACACCCCTATTTAACGCCTGCAGGTGTTAATAAATTGAGAATAAACGCACATTTTTAAGTCATAAAAGCATATTTCAGTGAAAAATAACCCTTTTTTAACCCTTTTAACAAGCCTTGTTGATTCTTGTTAAAATGAACCGCTTTTAAAAATTGGTAATCTTTACATGACAAAATTTACCGGCAGTGATCACTATGTGGCCACCGATGATTTGCAGTTGGCCGTCAATGCAGCCGTGACTTTACAGAGGCCTTTGTTGATCAAAGGTGAGCCGGGCACCGGCAAAACCATGTTGGCCGAAGAAGTCGCGCAGGCCATGGGTAAACGGTTAATCAGCTGGCACATTAAATCCACCACCAAAGCCCAGCAGGGTTTATATGAATACGATGCGGTGTCACGCTTGCGTGATTCACAATTGGGTGATGATAAAGTCCACAACATTAAAAACTACATCAAACCGGGCAAGCTCTGGGAAGCCTTTACCAGTGATGAACAGGCAGTGTTATTGATAGATGAAATTGACAAAGCCGATATTGAGTTTCCCAATGATTTACTGGTGGAGCTGGATAAAATGGCGTTCAGTGTTTATGAAACCGGAGAAACCATCACCGCTAAGCAACGGCCGATTATTATCATCACCAGTAACAATGAAAAAGAATTGCCCGATGCCTTTTTACGGCGCTGTTTTTTCCATTACATTAAATTCCCGGATAAAAAAACCATGCAAGCCATTATTCAGGTCCATTTTCCGGATTTGAAAAAAGATTTGCTGAATGCCGCCTTGGAAACCTTTTTTGAAGTGCGGGATATGCCGGGCTTGAAAAAACGACCCTCCACTTCCGAGCTGATTGACTGGATAAAACTGCTGGTGGCGGATGATATACCACTGGAGACCCTGCAGAATAAAAGCATTAAAGAAGCCATCCCGCCTTTGTATGGCGCGTTGTTAAAGAATGAGCAGGATGTGGAAATGCTGCAGAAAATGGCCTTTATCATGCGCCGCGAAGGTTAATTGTTACATGTTAATTGATTTTTTCTATACCTTAAAAAAAACCGGGTTACCGGTGACGGTGAAAGAGCTTTTGGTGTTATTGGAAGCCCTGGAAAAGCAGGTGGTGTTCGGTTCCATCGATGATTTTTATGTTTTAAGCCGTTTGTGTATGGTTAAAGATGAACAGCATTTTGATCGTTTTGATCAGGCTTTTGGACATTATTTTCATAATCTGGAAATGGTGCAAGGCCTGGAAGAGTTTTTAATTCCACATGATTGGCTGGATCCTGAATGGATAAACAATTTAAGCGAGGAAGAAAAAGCCCAGATTGAAGCCCTGGGTGGATTGGAAAAACTCATGGAAACCCTGAAAAAACGCCTGCAAGAACAACAGGGCAAACATCAGGGCGGTAATAAATGGATTGGCACCGGCGGCACCTCACCTTTTGGACATGGCGGTTATAACCCGGAGGGTGTGCGCATCGGCGGGCCGGGGCGTCATCAGCGTGCCACCAAGGTCTGGGAAAAACGCCAATTCAGAAACTTAAGCGATGATGTGGAATTAGGCACGCGCTCGATTAAGATGGCATTACGACATTTGCGTCATTTTGCCCGCACCGGTGCCGCGGATGAACTGGATTTGGATCACACCATTCGCTCAACCGCTAAAAATGCCGGTTTGCTGGATTTAAAAATGCGGCCGGAAAAACACAATGCAGTGAAGTTGTTAATGTTTTTCGATGTCGGTGGTTCCATGGATTATCACGTTGAACAGGTGGAACAATTATTCTCAGCTGCCCGCAGTGAGTTTAAGCATTTGGAATATTATTACTTTCATAATTGTGTGTACGAACATCTGTGGCGTGATAACAGCCGGCGTTGGGATGAGCCATTAAGCACTTATGATGTGCTCAATACCTATGGCAGTGATTATCGGGTTATTTTTGTCGGTGATGCCGCCATGTCGCCCTATGAATTGACCCATGCCGGTGGCTCGGTGGAGCATATGAACCGGGAAGCCGGTCTGGTTTGGTTACAGCGTTTACTGGATCAATGGCCCAATCACGCCTGGCTGAACCCCATTCAACAAGCCTATTGGGAATACACCCATTCAACCCAGATATTAAAACAAGTGTTGGATGAGCGTATGTTCCCCATGACCTTATCCGGCATTGAAGCGATGGCTAAATCCTTATCAGCTTAGGCAGATTTTTCTACCGCGGGATTAAACACTTTTTTCTGCAAAGAATAATGGTGATCACCTTTGAGCACTGCCGTGCCTTCTTCGACAAAACCTAAACTGTCATGAAAAGCCAGTGATTTCTCATTGGGTGGATCCATGTGAATTTCGGCAAACATGTAATCGATGTTATTTTTTTCGGCATAATCAAAGGCGCGTTGATAAAACTCACTGCCGATGCCGCGACCGCGAAATTCTTTGGCCACAGCGACCCGATCCACATAAATAAAATTATTATAGCGCTTTTGAAACCAACGAAAGTTCTCACTTTCATAATCAGCATTGGATTTCACCAGCATAAAAAAGCCGGCGAACTGGCCGTCTTCTTCAGCCACCAGTACATAGGAATTATCTTCGTTGATGTTATCGAACTGATTGGCCGTCATCGGACTCAACAATTCAACTAATCTCTCGTTAAGATTGAGTACATTTTGTAAATCTTTATCGCGTTCAAAGGCTCTGATTTCCATAAATAATTTTGTTTTTTGTTTAAATAAAGGAAGGAGGAATATATGTTAATCTGAGGCTTGTGTGATTAACAAGTGGGAAATTTTATCATTTTCAGCTAAAAAAATAAAGATATCGGTGCAAATCAGGGCTTTTTGTGACTTTTAAGGGTTTTTATGGGTCTTGTCTAATAGTTTTTTTAAATCCTTTAATTCTCGTTCGATGCGGTCTAACTGTGTCAGTTTGTGTTCTTTGACGGCCAGCATTTTTTCATAAGCTGTTTTTTCCTGATCCAGAACATTCACCACAATGCCAATGACCATATTGAGAAAGGCAAAAGCCGTGAAGAAAATGAAGCTGATGTAATAGGCCCAGCTTAGTGGATAAAGCGACATGGTTTCATACATCACATCAGTCCAGTCTTCAAAAGTCATGACCCGAAAAAGGGTCAACATACTGGTGGCAATATCGCCCCATAAGGTGTTATTAATAGGGGCAAAAAAGAAACTCCCCACGGCGCCGTAAATGTAAAAAATAATAAACATTAACAACATCACATAAGATAACTGTGGCATGGCTTTAAGCAGGGAATTTATAAGTATCCGTAATTCGGGAATAATCGACACCATACGCAAGACACGAAACACCCGTACCAAACGACCCAGTAAAGCCATTTCTGAGTCCTGGATCGGTATCAGACTGACCACCACAATCACCGTGTCAAAAATATTCCAGCCATTTTTAAAAAAACGCTTTTTGTTCTCGCAGGCGATAAATCGCGCCATGATTTCGGCCAGAAAAAATAAAGTGACGGCCCAGTCAGCGAATAAAATAATTTGTTCTGCCAGTGGCGATAAGCGGTAGGTTTTGGCACCGATCAATAAGGCAGAAATGATAATAACTGCCACCACAGACCATTCAAAAAGTTTATTATCAACCAGTTTTTGCAGTGTCAGTT
>CAZLAW010000039.1:0-17580 GCA_964557625.1 uncultured Marinicella sp. | reverse complement strand
ATCTCTCTTTACCAGCTTTGTAATCGCTGTCAAAGGCGGCATATTATAACCACAATAACAGTGATTGCAAACCTAAATAGTGTATTTTGCCGTTAAATATCGTCAATTATATATACGATCGGCATTGGTCTCTAATTGAGACCTTAGCATTAATCATGAATCAACTTAAAAAGACTGAAACTTCACCGATTCTGATTAATGCAAGGGTCTCTATTATATTTTAAGCAATTGCGTTCGACAATATTCAGCGCTAATTTTTTGACACTTATCTGCTTGTTGTTTGTTTTTAAACAATGCAAACAATGTGGAACCGGTACCGGATAATCGCAATGGCATGTATGGATTTAAGCAATCATATAATCTTTTAATGTCTGGATACTGACTCAACACCACCGGCAAACAATCATTAATCCAAAAATTTGAATCCAGTAATAAGTTCTCAGGCAATGGTGTTTGATTGCGTTTTAATGCGGGATGGTTAAACACCACGGCAGTGGCGATAGACACCGGTGGAAATAACAACAAAATAAAGCCTGAAAAAAATCTCATCGGCCGTATCTGTTCGCCGATTCCCGTCACCAGGGCTGATTTTCCGACCATAAAAAACGGCACATCCGCTCCTAACTGAAGGGCCATCTCAGACAGTAATTTTTCATCCAATTGACAGCACCACAGTGTATCAAGTGTCTTCAAGGTGGTTGCTGCATTGGAACTGCCACCACCCAAACCGGCACCGCTTGGTATGTGCTTGTCCACCTGAATATGCACCGTGCTGGGTTTTTGTGCAAAGGGTTTGAGTAATTCAGCAGCCCGGTAAATAAGGTTATCCGCTTGGGCAATATCCCTAAAACCGTCGATACGTACAACCGGCTGCTGATTCTTTTCGGTGACAAATGTCATCTCATCGCCCCATGGCAACACTTCAAAGCAACTTTGTAATTCATGGTAACCATCGGCCCGTTGAGCCAGTACCCGCAACATCAGGTTAACTTTAGCCGGTGATAACAGCTTCACCACTGCCATTCACGTATAACCAGTCGAAGACTGTAAGGCGACTTACTGGCCATTATCCGATGCGGCAGACAACCAACGGGATAAGCTTGAAAACGATCATAGACAAGTGTCCAGCCCTGTTCTTGGATTGTTTTTGTGGTGTTTGTGTAACTTATCGTGGCTTGATTTTGATTCAAGGGTTGTGCCAGTAACCATTTTTTTAGCGCATGCCATGGTACCGACCAGCCCACGGCATCCGCCACCAATAAGGCGGCATCGGCCTCAAATAAAGGCGGCTCATTATTGACCACCAGACGCCCCCCCCGATCACTTTCTTCAATCAACCAATCACCCTGTCCCATGGGGGCTTTAAATTGGGCGAGCACATGATTATTCTGTTGTTGCCAACGCAAACGACCACTGCCGCCTTCCTGGCCATCTGACAAAGCCAACTTACCGGACAATTTAAAATCAGATAGACGAACAGCCTGGTTTAGGTCACACGCATTATCTGTCTTTTTCGGGATGGATCGGCAAGCACTAACCAGGATAAAACAGCTTATCATTAATGCATATGAAAGCAGCCGCCAATAACAGGGCTTAAAACCTGTGGTGCGCATCATAATGGCTTATAAATTATGTTTGAATTTAATGTAGGGAACAGTGCCGGTTAAACGGTCTAAATTGGTGGCGGCATCATCGTTCATGTTCTTTCTGGCACCGAATGACAGCGTGCCGTCCTGGTTAAAATGCCAATCCACCTGTAAATCAATACTGGAACGGTAAAGCTGGCTGTTGTGACGGCTGCTGGCATAATCAGAATGCAGGCTGGCACCAAAACGCTGGTTACGTACCCCCAAACCGAAACTGGCGGTGTCCAATTGATCCTGATATAAGCCTAACATATCACCAGAAATCTGTCCGGTACTCATGTCCAGACCAAAACGCCAATTGGAACTGATATCCAGAACCGAACTCAGGCCTAACTGATAGCTTAAGTCATTGAAGGGATTGCTCTGATAAGATGGTTGCGGCGCGGGCATAAACAATTGATTCGACTGCGAACCGTCATACACCCCTAAACGTAAAGACAACCAATCGGCAAACTGCATACGAAACATTAGCTGTTGACCATAAAGGTTGTTTTGTTTCTCCAGGAAAGTACGCCGTCCGTTGTTGGGTTGCAACAAATCAAAGGCATAATCATCAGCATAAATCGGGTCATTTAACAATAAATCCGAATTTGATAAGGTAAACGGCAAAACCGGGACGGCTTCTAACTGAGGCAGGTGCTGTCGGTTTTTATCGGCTGTTTGGCCAACGGCCACAGCACTCAATAAAACCAAATAGCTTGTGATTAGAAAACGCGTCATGTTCACTCCCGATATACTTGATGAACTAAGACCGAAAAAGGGACAAATAGTTCATGGTTAAAAATAGTTTAACAAAAAATGACAACCCATTCAATTCAAACATTAAATAAATGTTTTTATATCATTAAGATACCCACATTAATTAAAAAATTAGTTAACTTCTTTGACCCCAGTCACAATTTTGACGATTCTGTCTGTTATTTCTTGTCATTCACATGTTGCCAGAATTGGCGGGCTTTTTTCATGGCTTGACCCATGATGCTGTTATCGGCATAAGCCCCATCCACCAGTAAACCGGCGGGTTGGCCCATCAGTATTTCCATCGCCTGACTGATGTTGTCAACCGCGAACACACTGAACTGACCGTCAATACAGGCTTGTTGCACATCAGGTCGCAACATTAAATCACCGGCGTTACTGGCCGGTATAATGACGCCTTGTTGACCATTTAAACCATTGAGGGTGCACACATCATAAAAACCTTCAATTTTTTCATTGACCCCGCCGATGGCTTGTACCAACCCATGCTGGTCAATGGCACCGGTCATGCTGATGCCCTGGTTAATCGGAATTTTTGTCAACTCTGAAATTAAGCAGCAAAATTCAGCACCGGAAGCCGAGTCACCGTCAATACCGCCGTAACTTTGCTCAAAGGCTATAGAAGCGGAAAATGTGAGTGGATGTTTTAACGGTAACATATGGCGCAATAACCCCCCCAGTATCTCAAAACCTTTGGTATGAATAGAGCCCGATTTCCCGGCCTTGCCTTCAATATCAATCACCCCGGCCCGGCCGGCACCAATCGAAGCGGTGATGCGCGAAGGAAAACCATAGACAATTGGACCGGCATGTATCACCGCCAATCCGTTGATTTGACCCACCCGGTTACCGGATGTGGCCACATTAATGGTGCCGTTGGCCAATTGCTCGCGGAACTTTCTGGCGGGCAAACCGGCACGTTGTTTGGTCCGTCGGATGGCGCTGGTGACATCTGCGTCTTCAACCAGACGCTGATTGGCTTTTGACGCCACATAATGGGCTTCACGGGCAATGTCAGCAATCCGTGAAAAACGGGCGGTGAGTTTATCCTTTTGGGCACAAATTCGCGCCCCGTGTTCTATTAAAGCCGCCACCGCGTCCGCGGTAAATGGCAGCAAATTATCTTCTTCGATGATTTTGGCAATAATGGCACTGTAATGCTTAAAGCCTTGTGCGTTGCGATCAATCACCGAATCAAAATCCGACAACACTTTAAACAGCTCCGGAAAATCCGCATCCCGGTTATCCAATAAATAATACAAACGGGCATCACCGAGCAAAATCACCCGAATATTCACCGGTATTGGCTCTGGTTTTAACGAGGGCTGCCCAAACGGCCAACTCATTTCAGCCGGGACAATTTCTAACAAGCCGTTTTTCAACGTGCGTTTAAGTATTTTCCAGGCACCGGGTTCAGTCATCAAATCTCTGGCATCCAGTACCAAAAACCCGCCATCGGCCTGCAACAAAGAACCGCCGGTGATACTCATATGATCGGCCATTACCGGACCATTTTCACTCCATTTACTTTCAATGGTGCCTAACAGGTTTTGTAAAGTGGGTACCCGTTCAGTGACTATCGGACATTTTTTATCATCACGTCTCGAAAGTAATACATTGACCACATAGCGCTCCTGCGGCTGATAATTTTTATTTTTTTTGTAAAAGTACTGGTCAATCACATCTTGCTTCAGCGCATCCAGAAAATCATGAACAGTATCCACCTTAAATTGAGACTTAATGTGTTGAATCTGCACATCCAGCAATTGAGAAATGTAGCGCTCCATAATCGCGCGAATGTCTTTGATGCCGCTTTTTCTGATTTCATTGACCTGGCGGCTGATTTCTTCCAACTGTCGGGTGTATTGCTGCTGTTTGTCCAGCAGTTGTTTTTGTTGTTGTTCGCTGATTTCGCCGGCATTGACTTTTTGTTGCCAGCTTTGCGGATCCACAGCTTGCTCATCAATCACCGGCACAATAATGGTCTGGTTGCCCTGATTGGTCTGAACATTCATCATCGCCAGTGATTGCTCTTTTAATTCTTGTTCAAAAGGTTCGGTGACGGCATTAATGGCTTGTTGGATAGCGGTTTCGGCCTCGGCCTTTTCCTCCGCCATGGTTTTGGAATCCAGTGATTCGCGCAAATCATCGGCAATATAAACCGCCAGTTCGTCCATCGCCTGAGCAAACGCTTGTGCCTGTCCGGCCGCCAAAGTAATCAGCTGCGGTCGATCCGGCTGTTCAAAATTCATCACATAGCAATGCTCTTTTTTACCGTCCACCTGAGGTCTGGAATCTTTTAGAATATCCGACACCATACTCATGCGGCCGGTGCCACTCAGCCCCCGCACATACACATTTTGACCAAATGCGCGGCATTCAATGGCAAACCGCAAGGCATCCACGGCTTCATCCTGACCCACAACACCCTGCACCGGCGTCACATCATCAGTGGTTTCAAACCCCAGTTGTTCGGCGTCACAACGCCATCTGACTTCACTGCCTTTGAGTTGAGTTGCGTGTTTCATGGATTCCTCTTCATTAAAGTAAAAAATTATGCTTGCATGGCCGCTACTTTTCCCCTAAAGTCTGTTCTTTTGTCAGCACATCCATGGGCAAGCATTGGCGCGTATTAAAGTTTGGCGGCAGCTCGGTTTCAACACCGACGCAATGGCGCACCATTCTTCAACAAGTCAGCACCAACATCGAACAAGGTTTTCGGGTATTACTGGTCCATTCAGCCTGTTACGGTTTAACCAATGCATTAGAAGCAAAAATTAAAACCGGTCTCACTGTATATAAGTCCGTCGAAGACAGACTCAAGGCGTTAGTGCAAGACTTTAACCAGTCGATCGATGATTTTCAAGCCGACTTAAACCAATTGCGTCACTTATGTGACCGCGCACAGCTGGACGACTACCAGCAGGCTGAATTATTGTCATGGGGCGAACGGGTCTGCCACCGTTTATTTATTAAGCACATTAACGCGACTCATACAGTCACCAGCTTGGACCCAAAAGACTGGCTGACCACCACAGTGAATGACCACAGAAACCCACACTCCCGGGTGTTATCGGCCAAATGTGATGTACAACCGAATCCAAAAATTCAAGGTGCCTTAGACCAATCGTTTTACCTGATGCCGGGATTTTTCGCCGCCGATAAAACCGGTCGCACCGTGTTACTGGGGCGCAGCGGCTCGGACACTTCAGCCGCTTATATGGCTGTATTATTACAAGCCGAACGGATTGAAATCTGGACCGATGTGGACGGTATTTTCAGCGCCAATCCGCACCAAATACCCCAGGCAAAATTATTGTTACGTCTGGGCTACCCCGAAGCCCGTGAGATTGCCGCCAGTGGCGGTACCGTGATTCACCCGCGCTCGATTCTGCCGGCTGAGCAACACAATATACCGATTTACATTAAAAACAGCCGACGACCGGACGCCCCGGGCACTGTTTTAAAACGTGAATTCAGCCCGACCAAGCCCCGGGTCAGTGCCATCAATACCCGCCACCGGGTGACTTTGGCCTCCATGGAATCGATTAATATGTGGCATCAAGCCGGCTTTATCAGCGATTTATTTGCGGTTTATAAAAAACTGGGGTTGTCGGTGGATCTGATTTCCACCGCCCAGACCAATGTCACCGTCTCGCTCGATGCGGCTGATAATGTCATCACAGCCGATATTCTGTCACAATTAAAACAACAACTGAAACCGTTGTGCCAGGTATCGATTATTGAAAACTGTTCAGCCGTCACCCTGGTGGGTTATCGTATCCGGGCGCTGGCGGACACCATCGCATCGGTGGTGGCCACCTTTGCCGACCAGCGGATTTACATCACCACCCAATCATCGAACGACCTGAATCAAACCTTTGTGGTGGATGAAGACCAGGCGGATAAGCTGGCAAGGGCGTTACATGAGGTACTGATCACCCGTTTACCGGCACGCGATGAATTTGGGCCCAGTTGGGCCGATTTGGTGGCCAGCCGCAGCAAAACCAAAACAATAATTGAGCCCTGGTGGCAACGGCAGCGACAACAACTGCTCACAATCGCCGAACAACATTCGCCCTGTTATGTCTATCATTTAGACACCCTTGTTGAACAAGCCGGGGTTTTAAAGTCCTTGACCGCTGTGGATCGGTTTTTCTATGCCATGAAAGCCAACCCACATCCGGCGGTTTTAGCGACGATGTTACAACAGGGCATTGGTCTGGAAACGGTGTCACCCGGTGAAATTCAACGCTGCGATAGCCTTGCGTCACCACCGGACACCGCTGATTTACTGTTCACGCCCAACTTTGCGCCGATAGAAGAATACCGACAGGCACTGGCACGGGGTATTGCCACCACCATCGATAACCCGGCCTTGTTATATGACTTTCCGGACGTGTTTAAAAATCAGCGCATTATTTTACGCCTCGACCCCGGACACGGCAGCGGTCATCACCGTTATGTGCGCACCGCCGGCGAACAATCAAAGTTTGGCATTCCGGCGGCAGAGCTGCCGGCATTGGCTCAATGGTGTCAACGCCATGCAATTAAAGTGTTTGGTTTGCATGCCCACACCGGCAGCGGTATTTTGGACCACCAAAATTGGCAGCGCATTGCCCACTTCCTGGCACGGGGGCTTGAATATTTTGAGACCGTCAGGGTTATCAATGTCGGTGGCGGTTTGGGGATTAAAGAAAACCCCGGCGATATCGGTTTGGATTTTGAAGCCCTGAATCAGTCTTTACTGGACTTTAAACAACAACACCCTGACATTGATTTATGGATGGAACCGGGTCGTTTTCTGGTGGCCCACAGCGGTGTGTTGTTGGCCAAAGTCACCCAAACTAAACTCAAAGGTAAACAAGGCTATATCGGCCTGGAAACCGGCATGAACTCATTGATTCGTCCGGCGTTGTACGGTGCCTGGCACAATATCGTCAATTTAACGCGGCTCGATGCACCCGGTGACTATAATGCCAATATCGTCGGCCCGATGTGTGAAACCGGGGATATTTTGGGGATTGATCGCCCGATGCCGGCCACCCGGATCGGTGATGTGGTGTTGATTGCCAACACCGGCGCCTATGGTGCGGCCATGGCTTCGCACTATAATTTGCGCGAACCGGCACAACAATTGATATTTCCCGGCTGAACCTTAACCTGCCGAAACGTACACGTTATAATGATACATTTGTGCAGGTAAAATCATGATTAAACTTTACACAGCGGCCACCCCCAATGGCCACAAAATCTCCGTTTTACTGGAAGAATTGGGGGCCGATTATGAAGTGAATGTCATTGACTTTAATAAAAACGAACAAAAATCGGCACGCTTTCTGGCCATCAACCCCAACGGTCGCATTCCCGCCATTATTGACACCGATAACGATGATTTTGCGGTGTTTGAAAGCGGTGCCATCATGATTTACCTGGCCGATAAATTTGGTCGTTTTTTACCCACTGAAACCAAGGCCCGCTCTCGCGTGATTCAATGGCTGATGTTTCAGATGGGCGGTGTCGGTCCGATGATGGGACAGGCCAATGTGTTTTACCGTTATTTCCCTGAAAAAATTCCGGCGGCCATTGAGCGTTATCAAAATGAAGTCAAACGGCTGTTTTCCGTTTTGGATAAACATTTAGAAAACCGGGAATATCTGACGGGTGATTATTCAATTGCCGATATCGCCAACTGGTGTTGGGTGCACACCCACAAATGGTCCGGTGTGGATATTGAACCCTATCAACACCTCAAACGCTGGGTCGCTGCCATTGCCACCCGACCGGAAGTACAAAAAGGCATCAGCACACCGCCCAGTGAAATCGATGAAAAAGAATTACAACAAGCCGGCAATCAATTAATTTAATCGGCGGATAAATCACTGAGCAAAGATTTAAACTCAGCGGCAATGGTTTGCTGTAAGTCTTGCGGCAAAGCCTGTTGATTCACAGACAACCAAAATACATCCTCGGCCCGGTTGCCGAAGGTGGCGATTTTTGCCGCCTGCATATCAATGCCGTGAGAGACAAAAATCCGGGTTAAATTAACCAACAAACCATCGTGGTCAGAGCACTTCACATCCACCCGGGTTTCACTGTCATCCCGGCCCCTGGCAAATGTAATTTCCGGCATTTCAATAAACAAGCGCTCCCGTCGGGTGGCCACCATATCGCGTTTACGAATTTCACGCACCGGTGTTTTTAATGCTGTTAATAAAGCTGATTCAATGTGCGCCAACAAGTCATCATCGTATTCACCGAGACAATGAAAGTGATCCAAAATACGGCCGTCACTGCCACTGAAAATACGGGCATTGACCACACTGATGTGGTGGTTTGAGAACACTTCCACCACCTGATGAAACAAGCCCAATTGGTTCTCGCCATACAGCATCACCTCAAAACCATCATCATGCCGGTCGGTGACACACACCGTGTCCTGACCCTGATTATCAACAATAGCCAGACTGACTGACGCCACCTGCTCGGGCGTGGCGTAATCAAAAAATCGTTCTGGTATTTTTTGCCATAGGGATTCAATCGCCGACAACTGCTCAGCGGGAATTAACTCACGGGCTTCTGCTTTGCCTTGTTCCACCGCATCGGCTTGTTGTGAGGTGTCTAAATGCACCGTGGTGCGCAGATACAATTCGCTGAGCAAACTGTCTTTATAGGAGTTCCATAATTTAGGATCGGTGCCTTCAATATCGGCAATGGTTAAAATATACAACGCATCTAAGTAACGTTGACGCCGCACCAGCTCAGCAAAGCGCTGAATCACGTCCGGGTCATTAATATCCTGTTTCTGTGCCACCACTGACATCACCAAATGATGCCTGACCAACCATTCCAGCAGTTGACCATCGGCTTTGGGCAACTTGAATTCACGGGCAAATAATTGGGCTTCTTGTGCACCAATTTCTGAGTGATCACCACCACGGCCTTTACCGATGTCATGAAAAAAACCGGCCAAATGCAACACATAAGGTCGCTTAAATTGATTCGCCACTTTATGGGCCAAAGGATGCGATTCAGGCTCCAAAAATATCTGCCGGATATTACGCACCACAAATAACGTGTGCTGATCCACGGTGTACATATGAAATAAATCATACTGCATACGACCCACAATGCGACCAAACACCGGTAAGAATTGACCCAGCACTCCCAGCGCATTCATTAAGTTAAGCTGATTAAAGACCAAGTTTTTATGTTTGAAAATCGACAGAAAAATATCTTTGACCGTGTCATCACGGCGAAAATCATCGTCAATCAAGTGCAGGCTCATGCTGACATACCGTTGGGTATTGGCACGGATACCATAGACATTGGGGTTTTGCTGGTAGTGATGAAACAACTCAAACAAGGCCGCCGGACGGTCCAGAAAGACCTGCCGATCATTGACATCCAAAAAGCCATTGATGATGGAAAATTCCTCATTGATGACAGTCACCTGTTTGTCTTCATTGCTTTGCAGAATATTCTCCTTAAACAGTTGCAGCAATCGCATATTGAGCTGCTCCAAGCGCATCGCGTTGCGATAATAATTCTGCATAAATTTTTCCACACCCAGTGACTCATCATCATCCTGATAACCAAACACCAAGGCCAGTTGTTTTTGGTGATCAAACAGCAAACGGTCTTCTTTGCGCCCGGCCAGCAAATGCAACGCAAATCGAATTTTCCATAATTTTCGCAGGCCTTTTTGTAAACGCACATATTCATCGGGGTGTAAAAAACCCACATCCACCAAACCATGCATGGACTGCACATGAAAGTGCCGTTGCGCCACCCAGGTCACCATTTGAATATCACGCAAACCACCCGGCCCTTCTTTAATATTGGGCTCCAGGTTATAGGCACTGCCGCCACATTTACGGTGACGCTCCTGCTGTTCAGCATATTTGGCCTGAAAAAAATCACGGCCTGACCACATGTGCTGATCATCGGTTAAGGTCATCATTTCACGGTACAGGTCAGGATTACCGCGTAAAAACCGGCTTTCCATTAAATTTGTGGTGACCACGATATTCTGTTCCGCCAGCTTGACCGTTTCGTCCACCGTGCGCACCGCATGCCCCACATCCAGGCCTAAATCCCACAGGTTTTGAATAAACAAACTCACCGCTTCTTCCGGCAAGTCTTGATCAAATAAAATCAGCAAATCAACATCAGAAAAGGGCTGTAAGTCGCCACGGCCAAAACCACCCACCGCCACCAGGCATAAATCATGGTGATGTAAATCGCAGCGCAACCACAATTCTAAAACGAATTGTTCCACCAGCCAGGCGCGGGTTTTGACCAGGCGAGTGATGTTGCGCCAACGGTAAAAATCGGCGTTTATTTTTTCTTCGGCTTGTTGTAACAGCTGTTTTAAAACCGCCAGATAATCATCGTCCTCAACCGTATCCAGGGCAATAATGTTAAGGTATTCTTCGGCATGATCCGGTGGCGCCAGCAGAGCCATGGTTAAAGTGGGAAATTAGGTGATTCTGTGAGTACGTCAAAACCATCATCGGTGACCGCCAGGGTGTGTTCCCATTGTGCCGATAAGGATCGGTCTTTGGTTACCACGGTCCAGCCGTCAGATAATAATTTACTGTGCCGCTTGCCTAAATTAATCATCGGCTCAATGGTGAAAGTCATGCCTTTTTCCAGCACCAGACCGGTACCGGGACGGCCGTAATGCAGCACCTGCGGGTCTTCATGAAAGGTCTGGCCGATGCCGTGGCCACAATACTCATACACCACTGAATAGCGGTTTTTAAGGGCATGGGCCTGAATGGCGGCACCAATGTCACCCAGGCGCACACCGGGTCTGACCATTTCAATACCCAGTTTCATCGCTTCATAAGTCACTTCGACCAGGCGTTTGGCCCGTTGTTTCGGTTCACCGACAAAAAACATCCGTGAGGTGTCGCCATGCCAGCCGTCTTTAATCACGGTGACATCAATGTTGATGATATCACCTTCCTTTAAGATCCGGTCAGCGCTCGGAATACCGTGACAAATCACCTGATTCACCGAAGTGCAAATGGATTTGGGAAAGCCCCTATAATTTAACGGCGCCGGGATATTGCCTTGTTCTTCCACAATAAACCGATGACAGCGTTCATCCAGTTCCAGGGTTGACACGCCCGGTTGCACATAGGGTCCAATCATGTCCAGGACTGCCGCCGCATCCCGGCCGGCGGCGCGCATTTTTTCGATTTGTTCCGGCGTTTTAATAATAACAGCCATGTTGTCGTCTTTCTGATAAAGGCTGAAATTTTAACCTAAATTCACTAAACTATCACCTTTGTTTCCAACAGGTCAAAAAGACATGCATTTCCCACACACCCGTAAACGGCGGTTACGCCAAAACCAGGCAATCAGAAACTTGTCGCAAGAACACCGACTCAGTGCCAATGACCTCATCTGGCCGGTTTTTATTCTGGACGGTTTTAACCGCTCAGAGCAGGTTCAGTCCATGCCCGGCGTCAATCGCATGAGCGTTGATTTATTACTGGATAAACTTCACAAACTGGTGAGCAAAGGGCTCAATGCGGTGGCTTTATTCCCGGTGGTGGATAAAGCTTTTAAATCCGATGACGCTTCTGAAGCCTGGAATCCCGAAGGTCTGGTGCAAAAAGCGGTCAAAACCATTAAATCAGAATTGCCGGATTTGTTGCTGATCACGGATGTGGCCTTAGACCCCTACACCTCACATGGTCAGGACGGCATCATTAACGACCAGGGTGAAATACTGAATGATGTCACCATTAAAGCTTTGGTGATGCAGGCCCAGTCTCACGCCGATGCAGGTGCTGATATGGTGGCACCTTCAGATATGATGGACGGCCGTATTGGTGAAATCCGCGCCGCCTTTGAGCAGAAAAAACGCCACAATGTGGGCATCCTGGCCTATTCAGCCAAATATGCTTCGGTATTTTACGGCCCCTTCCGCGACGCGGTGGGCTCGGCCGGCAATTTGGGCAAAAGCTCAAAAGAAACCTACCAGATGAACCCCGGCAATGCCCGCGAAGCGATTGATGAAATCCAGCTGGATATTGAAGAAGGCGCCGACATGGTGATGATTAAACCCGGCATGCCTTATTTAGATGTGATTAAAACCGCCAAAGAGTACTTTAACGTACCGATTTGCGCCTATCAGGTATCCGGCGAATACGCCATGCTACAAAGCGCCATCAACAACGGCTATTTAGATGAAAAAGGTGCTGTCATGGAAGCCTTGCTGTGCTTTAAACGCGCCGGCTGTGATGCCATTTTGACCTATTACGCCGATCGGGTGATTCACTGGTTAGATAACGCATGACATACCGCTTAGCCTTGTTTGGCCACCCTGTTAAACACAGTTTATCACCCAAGATACATCAGGGGTTTGCCCACCAATTTGGACTTGATATTGACTACCGGCTGATTGATATCACCGGCGATGAACTACAGCACCGCGTTCAACAGTTTTTCGCCCGGGGCGGCCACGGCGCCAACATCACCGTACCCCACAAACAAGCGGTGATGACCGTGACCGATCAGCTCACCGAACGGGCACAACAAGCCGGTGCTGTTAACACCTTATTTATCAAAGACCAACAATTGCAGGGCGATAACACCGACGGTGATGGCTTGGTCCATGATTTCAAACAAAAACACATTCAAACCAGTAACCGCCGGATTTTAATTCTCGGTGCCGGTGGCGCGGTCAAAGGTATTTTGCCGGCACTGTTAGCCACAAAACCCGAACACATCCACATTTATAACCGCACCATTGAAAAAGCCCGACAACTGGCTGCCCGGTCAGCAAACTGTGACGTGTTAAGCAAAGACGACACGACGCATGCTTTTGATGTTTTGATCAACGGCACCTCTTTAGGCCATCACGGCCAGTCACCGCCATTACATCCTAAGTGGATAAAACCACACACCATCGTGTATGATTTATCCTATGGTGAGGCCGCCCAACCTTTTCTCAAGAAAGCCAAGCAACTGGGCGTCACCAAAACTTTTGCGGGTTTGGGCATGTTACATCACCAGGCGGCGCTGGCATTTGAACGCTGGTTTAACCGGGTACCGAAAATCAGCCTGCCGACTGATAATAGGAGTGAATAAAAATGAAAATAATTGATGTCATGGTTTTATTACTGACAACGAACCTGTCGGTGGCGCAACAAGGTTATGACGCTGAACTTGCCCAGTCCTTAGGGGCGGATGATTATGGCATGAAAACATATGTGTTGGCACTGCTGAAACCCGGTCCCAACCAGGATCAGGATCAAGAAACCGCACAACAGCTCCAACAGGCCCATCTGGCCAACATCCGCCGCCTGGCTGAAGCCGGACAACTGGTGCTGGCTGGTCCCTTTATGCCCAATGAACAGGATTTACGCGGTATTTATGTCTTTGATGTTGCCACGGTCGAAGCCGCCAAACAACTTACCGAAACCGACCCGGCCATAAAGGCCGGTCGCCTGCGCATGGAACTGATACCCTGGTACGGCTCAGCCACCCTACCGATGATCAATCAATGGCATAAAAAAATCAGTAAAAAATCCTTTTAAAGAATTGTCTGGAAATTTGACTTAATGCCTATGAACAATTTAATCAGCCTGATCAGACCCCACCAGTGGTTAAAAAACCTGTTTGTTTTTGCCCCTCTGTTTTTTGCCTTTGCATTTGAAGCCGCCATTGTCTGGCACACACTGATTGTTTTTGGGCTTTTTTGTTTGGTGGCCAGCAGTATCTATGTATTTAACGACCTCAATGATGTTGCTGAGGACCGCCGGCACCCCAGCAAGCAGAACCGACCGATTGCCTCAGGTACTGTAAACCCAAAAACCGCCTGGGTTATATTTATGAGTCTGGGTGTTGTGGCGTTGGGTGGCGCTTATTATTTGCAGACCGACTTATTTTACGTGTTGGCTCTGTATTTTTTGATGAACATCGCCTATTCACTGGGTCTGAAACATGTACCGATTATTGATATTTTTATCATTGCGATTGGTTTTGTGCTGCGCTTATTTGCCGGCAATGTGTTTTTAACGCAGCCTTTGTCCATGTGGATAATTATCATGACCTTTTTATTAGCGATTTTCTTAGGTTTCGCCAAACGGCGGGATGATGTTTTACTACAGCAACAAGGTCAGGCCTCCCGCAAAAACATTGATGGCTATAATCTGGAATTTATTAACGCCGCCATGGTGCTGATGTCGGCGGTGATAATCATCGGCTATATTCAATACACCATTACACCCGAAGTGATGAACCGTCTGGGTACACAACACGTGTATTTAACCGGGGTATTTGTGATTTTAGGGATTTTACGGTACATGCAAATCACTTTTGTGGATCAAAAAAGCAGCAGCCCGACCCGGGTGCTGATGCATGATGGGTTCATCCAGCTGATTATTGCGGGTTGGTTGGTCAGCTATTTATTGATTTACTTTTTTGCCGCACACCCATAATGCGAACTGATTTTTTTTCAAAACGCTTTATTTTGTTTTTGCTTACCGGCGGACTGGCGGCTTTGGTGAATTTTGGCAGCCGATTTTTATACAGCACTGTGTTCAGTTATCCGGTGGCGATTATCTGGGCCTATCTGACCGGCATGGTGGTGGCCTTTATTTTATTTAAAACCTGTGTGTTCGAACCCTCCACACAATCGGTGAAAAAACAGCTGATGTATTTCACGATTGTGAATGTGTTAGCGATTGCACAGACCCTCATTATCAGCTTATTACTCGCCAACACCGTTTTTCCGAAGCTAAACGTCACTTTTTATCCCGAAGCCATAGCCCATGCCTGCGGCATAGCGGTACCGGCGATCACCAGTTTTATTGGCCACAGCCTGTTCAGTTTTAAGCAACACGAAACTCACCATGCCTAAAGCCAATAGCCAACAATTAAGAGGCTGGGGCCGCTTTCCGGCATTACAGCACAGCGTTTTTGCTCCACGCACACAAGCAGATTTACATCGATTTATTCGCAACAACGATAACCCAAAAACCATCACTTTTGGCAATGGCCGCAGTTATGGTGACAGCGCCTTAAGTGAGTGCATTATCGACTGTCGCAAAGCCCAGAATTATTTTATTGATTTTGATACCCAACAAGGTTTACTGACTTGTCAGGCGGGGGTCATCTTAGATGAGATTCTTAAGGTCATTGTGCCCAAAGGCTGGTTTTTGCCGGTCACACCCGGCACCCGTTTTATCACCCTCGGTGGGGCCATTGCGGCTGATGTGCATGGTAAAAACCACCACCAAGCCGGGTGTTTTAGTGCTTATGTTACCGATCTGTATTTGTTAACGGCTGACGGCACCACCGTTCGTTGTAACCAAAACCTCAAAACCGATTTATTCCGGGCCACCTGTGGCGGTATGGGTTTAACCGGGATTATTTTATCGGCCACCATCCGACTCAAAGCCATTGCATCCACAGAAATTAATCAAACTACTCACAAAACCCAAAACTTAGAAGAAACCTTTGCGGTCTTTGAACACAACCAATCCAGTCCCTATTCAGTGGCCTGGATTGACTGTTATGCGAAAAACAAATCCCTGGGACGAAGTTTAGTCAGTCTGGGTGAGTTTGCCGAAGACGGGCCCATCGCATTGGCCAGGAAAAAACCACGCACCATGCCCCACTGGTTCCCGAGCTTTATGCTCAACGCCTGGACCATTCAACTTTTTAACACCTTATATTATCACCACCAACGACAACCGGTTAAGACCGAACGGGTTCATTATGAACAGTTTTTTTACCCCCTGGACGGTATTCAGCACTGGAACCGCATATATGGCCGCAAAGGCTTTATCCAGTATCAGTTTATCCTGCCCAAAGACACCAGTTTCGAGGGGCTGCAAGAAATTCTTACAACCATTGCCGATGCCGGACAAGGCTCTTTTTTAGCCGTTTTAAAACTCCATGGCAAAGAAAACAAAAACTGGCTGTCCTTCCCCATGGAGGGGTATAGTTTGGCCCTGGATTTTAAAATTCAGGATAAACTGTTTCCACTGTTGAAAAAACTGGATCAACTTGTCTTAACACACCGGGGCCGGTTTTATCTGGCCAAAGATGCCCGTGTTTCCCGTGAAGTGTTTGAACAGGGTTATCCGAACATTGACCAATTCAGACAATTTCGTCGGACGCATCAAATGCACCGGCACTTTAATTCCGCACAATCTTTACGAGTAGGCTTATAACCATGTCATCATTACTTATACTTGGTGCCAAAAGTGACATCGCCCGGGCCGTGGCCCAACAATACGCGGCCAACGGCTGGGATTTATTGCTCGCCGGTCGGGCCATCAACGAACTGGATGATTTGGCCAAAGACTTGGCCATTAGACACGACATCAAGGTATTCCTCCATGAATTTGATGCCAATGATTTTGACAGCCATGCGGCGTTTGTTGCAAAGCTGCCGGAGTTACCCGATGGCGTTATAACAGCGATTGGCTATTTGGGTGACCAGCAACAGGCCGAAAATGACTGGTCAGAAACCGAACAAATCATGAACCAGAATCTGCTGGGCAATGTGTCTGTTCTCAATATTCTGGCCAATTTATTTGCTGAAAGACAATCGGGCTTTATTATCGGCATCAGCTCCGTGGCCGGTGACCGAGGCCGGCAGAAAAATTACCTGTATGGCGCCGCCAAAGCCGGTTTTAGCACCTATTTATCGGGCTTACGCAACCGACTGTATCAAGACAAGGTGCATGTGTTAACGGTTAAGCCGGGCTTTGTGAACACCCAAATGACCGCCGATATGGATTTACCGCAAAAACTCACGGCAGAACCCGAACAGGTCGCCAAAGCCATTTATAAAGCCCAGCAGAAAAATAAAAACGTACTTTACAGCAAAGGCATCTGGGCCTGGATTATGCGCATCATCCGCGCCATCCCCGAGTGGCAGTTTAAGAAAATGGATTTATGAAACTGGCTTTGTTTGATTTCGACGGCACCATCAGTCACAAAGACAGCATGGTGGACTTTATTCAGTTTGCCGTGGGTCATCGCCGTTATTACAGTGGTCTGATCAAACAATCCCCGATGCTGTTGTCTTACCTGTTAAAAAGAACTTCTAACAGCAAAGCCAAGCAATTATTTATGGCCCATTATTTATCCCATTTAACGGTGCAACAAATTGAGGCTTAGGCAAACGATTATGAAAGCA
>CAZLAW010000038.1:0-17662 GCA_964557625.1 uncultured Marinicella sp. | reverse complement strand
GTGACAATGACCTGCCCTATTACCTCTCAAGTTACATCGATATGGTCGATGAAACTGGTCGTGTCATAAGAGACGATAAAAAAGGATATATTTCCCTAAAGTTAGGATCTGCATTAACAGAATTAGAACTCAATCCAGACACGTGGCTAGACGAACTCAAGGGGTTCAAATCTGTTGGTTTCTCAGCCGTAGGAACGGTAAATCAACTTAAGGAATACTCAGCTAAAACCCAGCGCAAATGGTCCATAGGTATTCGCCTAAAACCAGCTCTTGAATAGACCAAATCAAACAAATTTTTTTATACTTCACACTCGTGAAACCATGCCGCTCGGCTTAAAACAGGCAAAAACCATAAAATAAGCCATTCTTTTAAAACCGCATTCATTTGACCCCAAAACCTTCAAATGCACATCAGTGTATTCGAACTTTTACTCTAAATATCAATAAAATATTCTGCCACAATATGCTATTTCGATGCATGTCCCTGATTATTTCCACATCTTCATACTGTTCCTTTAACCGATAAGGCACATCCACATGCAAATCAGCAATAATGTATTTCTTGCTGATGGCTTTTGCCTGTTTTTGTACATCTTTCTCTGCATGAATAAGTAGCGAGAATGATAATAAGCAACAAACAGCGAATAGTTTGGTTTTTAGATTCATGGTCAATACGTGTTTTAGAAAGAGTTGGGATTGTACAACACTGGCATTGAAATATCTTTGAACTGTGCTAATGTGTTCTGCCACAAGAGATAAATGAAAGGTCTGTAAAAATATTCACTTGTTTCCTCACTCCGGCGCGATAACGCATACTTATAAATGATTTTGTAATCCCAGTTCGTTGGGATAGGGCTTTAAATAGACCTGGTCTAATAAGTAATTGATTTGATGCACTTCCGCATAATGGCGCATCATGGTTAACGGTGTCATCAGAAAGACCTTTTGTTGCTGGTATTGCTCGATGGTTTTTATGATTGAAGCTTTGGCATCTGTGGGGAGTTCTTTTTTGAAGAAGCCCAATAAATGATACAGCACATTCACATGACTTTTTATTTTAGCGGGTTTGGCCAGGCATTGCATAAATAATTGGAAATAGTCATTACGAAGTGCTTCGCCATCTCCGGCGTTGGCAACGATTCGGCCCAAATCGCGGTACATGACTTCAGAATGAGCCTGCAGAAGAAATTTATGTTGTCGGTGGAAATCCACCAGTGCGCCCGGTGAAGGATCCGTCAGAACTTCGCGGCGCCATCGGTCAGTGGCAAACACCCGGATAATAAAGTTTTCACGTAATCGCATGTCATTGAGACGCCCGGCTTCTTCTTTCGGCAATAACGGCATGGCGTCATCGATGGCTTTGGCATAGATGCCCGATTGCGGTTCGTTGTGGGGCATGCCGTTGGGTAAATAGGCTTTGACCCGAAATAATCCGCAACTGGGTGATTTTTGCATAAAGATATAGCCACAAACCTCTTTTAAATCCGGCAGACGCTGATCGGCCAGATTGGCTAATTGTTCAGTGTAATTATGTTTGTGGTTATTCACGTTTTTGGCTTTAACGCCGTCATCTTCCATGACCAGGCGAATGGGTTCACGCGGCACGCCCAGACCAATTTCAACTTCCGGGCAAATGGGTATATATTCAAACCACTTTGAAAGGACCTGGGTACAAAAGGGTGCGTGCTTATGACCGCCGTTATATCGCACTTCCTGTCCTAACAGACAAGCGCTGATGGCTATTTTAATTTTTTCCATGCTTGTATTTTAGCGTTTTCAGGTGAAAAAAGAATAATAAAACAAAGGCTTTCATCAATTTTGTTAATTTTATCCGCCTTATTGTAAAATAGATGATGAACGCGATAACTTGAAAAGCGATACAACAGACATGATATTATGAATTAATGATTAATTACACAACAACCCATGACCGAAAAACAAAATAAAACGCAACAAGGTGTTGATCTGCTGGAACAGTTAGAATCCCAGATCAAGGACCCGAAAATGTATAAAGTGATGTTGATTAATGATGATTTCACACCGATGGATTTTGTCATTGAAGTGCTGCGAAAATTTTTCTATATGGACGAATCACAAGCCACAAAGATTATGCTACACGTCCACACCCGCGGCCAGGGCGTCTGCGGTATTTTTACCCACGAAGTGGCCGAAACCAAAACCACATTGGTCAACGACTATGCCCGTGACCACGAGCATCCGTTGCTGTGTGTCAGTGAGGTGGTATAAATGTTAGACAGCCAATTAGACCAAAATATCAGTGAGATTTATACACTGGCACGTCAAAAGCGCCATGAATTGCTGACCATGGAGCATCTCATGCTGGCTTTGCTGAAAAACAAGCAGGCCTTGCAGGTGCTGAAAATGGTGGGTGCTGATTTGCATCTGCTGGAACAAGAGTTGCAGGTGCTGATTGCCCAGCATGTGAAGATTTTACCGGCTGAAGCAGATTTTGAAACCCAGCCCACACTGGCATTCCGTCGCGTCATTCAGCGCGCCATCTATTCAGCCCAATCTGCCGAGGTGAGTCAGGTTACGGGTGATCGGGTGCTGGTGGCGATGTTTGATGAATCTGATTCGCACGTGGTTTATTTACTCAATAAACAAGGTGTGTCTCGTTATGATGTGGTCAGAAGCATTGCCCATGGTGGTTTTGATGAGGTCGAACAATCCCTGACTGAACAATCTGAAGAACAAGCGGATGAAGCCGAGAAGAAAAAACCCGACAGTGGCAAAAGCTTTTTGGTCAATCTCAATAAAAAAGCCCAACAAAGTAAAATTGACCCACTGATTGGTCGTGACCAGGAAGTGGAGCGGGTGATACAGGTTTTAATGCGCCGTTCTAAAAACAACCCCTTATTAGTGGGTGAACCGGGCGTCGGTAAAACCGCCATTGCCGAAGGCCTCGCCCTTAAAATTGTGCAGGGCAATGTGCCTGAAGTGATGGCAGATGCACAGGTTTTTGCCTTAGATTTAGGCGCTTTGCTGGCCGGTACCAAATACCGCGGTGATTTTGAAAAACGTCTGAAATCGGTGATTAAATACATCGCCGGTATTGACCACGCCATTATGTTTATTGATGAAATTCACACCATTATCGGTGCCGGTGCGGTTTCAGGCGGCTCTTTGGATGCTTCAAATCTGCTGAAACCGGCACTCAGCAAGGGCAGCTTGCGCTGTATCGGTGCCACCACCCAGGATGAAGTGCGCACCATTTTTGATCGGGATCGGGCTTTGGCCAGACGTTTTCAGAAAGTCACCATCACCGAACCGTCAGAATCAGAAGCGATTCAGATATTACGCGGTTTACAACCCTATTATGAGGACTTTCATGAAGTCAATTATTTAGAGGAAGCGGTGACGGCTGCGGTTAAATTATCCGCCAAGCACATCAGTGATAAATTTTTACCTGACAAGGCCATCGACGTCATTGATGAAGCCGGTGCCTGGCAACGGATTCATGGATTACAGGAACAGCCCATTACCGCCGCCGATGCACGCCGGGTGGTGGCCTCGATTGCCAAAATTCCGGTGGCTGATTTAAATCAGCAAGACACCGACCGTCTCAAATCCATTAAACGCAATTTAAAACATGTGATTTTTGGTCAGGATGAAGCCATCGAAATTCTGGCCGACACCATCAAAATGTCGCGCGCCGGCTTAAACCGCGATCATCGCACCGTGGCTAATCTACTGTTTGCCGGGCCCACCGGGGTCGGTAAAACTGAAGTGGTGCGGCAGTTATCCCATCATCTGGGTCTCAAGCTGATACGTTTTGATATGTCAGAGTACATGGAACCGCATGCCGTATCGAAATTGATTGGCGCACCGCCGGGCTATGTGGGTCACGAACAAGGCGGTTTATTAACCGACAAGGTACACCAAACCCCCCACGCCATTGTGTTGCTGGACGAAGTGGAAAAAGCCCATCCCGACATCATGAATATTTTGTTGCAGGTGATGGACAACGGCAAGCTGACTGATTCCAATGGCCGCGAAACTGATTTTCGCCATGTATTATTGGTGATGACCACCAACGCCGGAGCCACTTTACACAGCCGCAGCAGTTTTGGCTTCCTTGAACAGGATCACAGCAGTGACGCGATGCAGGAAATTAAACGGGTATTTACCCCAGAGTTTCGCAACCGACTGGATGCGATTGTACCGTTCGCCAACTTAGAACTGAGCCACATTGAACGGATTGTTGATAAGCTGATGATTGAACTGGAGCATCAATTAAGTGATCCGGGTATTAAATTTAAGCTGAGCGCGGCCGCCAGAAGTTGGCTGGTCAACAAAGGTTATGACCGGGAAATGGGTGCCAGACCGATGCAACGTGCGATTGATCAGCATGTCAAAAAACCCCTGGTGGATGATATCTTATTTGGTGATTTGAAACAGGGCGGCGTGGTTTCAATTGACGTCGACGGGGACCAATTAACCTTCGCTATTCAAACCGATGTCAAACAAGCCCTGCAAGAAGAAAAAGCAGATGAGTAAGACATGATGACTGAGCGTTTGGGCTTGCTACGACTACGCAAGCCCCGGGAAGTTTTCTTTACTTGCTGCGGAAGGTGATTCGCCCTTTACTTAAATCGTAAGGGGTAAGTTCAACCGTCACGGTATCCCCGGTCAGAATCCGGATATAGTGCTTTCGCATACGTCCAGAAATATGGGCCACCACTTCGTGTCCATTTTCCAATTCAACACGAAACATGGTGTTGGGTAAGGTCTCAATAACCTTGCCCTGCAGTTCAATTACATCTTCTTTTGCCATATATTATTTAAAGGTCTTTACTAAAAAAAGAGGCTTATTCTACCAGAATAACGATATTTTTACAGTGATCGTGTCCTGTATTGAATAAATGGGTCCTATGAGAGCCATCTAAGACCTTATATTCTCTTGTAATATGAATAACCATTACCAAGAAAACACGCCCATTGGCTGACTATTTTAAGATGCACGCATAGCGTACATTTATTCAATACACGACACCAACTGAACAGTTGTTAATTTAAAATCCATCAGCAAAAATAAGATCAGGTGCTGGTACCAGCGCTTGCACACTAAATTGACCATCGCCCTGTTCACCGGTTATTTGAACCACACCCTGCACAGGCGGACGAGACAAAGTGAGCGAGAAAGTAAAGGCGTATCCCCAATTAATCCAGTGATTATTAACAGCATTTAACTCAATCTGTCCTGTGGTTTGATTTAATAACCAATCATTTAAAGCAATATCATCAACATCATTAAGCTCATATTGAGTCACGCTGACATTATTTTCTGCCGGAATCACTAACTGACTGATGCCAGGATTATAATCATAATTTTCCACAAAATAATGATAGCGGTATAGCCCACCTCCTAAATTGATGACTTTTGATTTGACAGATAAATGTCCCGCCCCGGGTCGCAGAACACGAAACGAAGATGTCATAGCAGGCACATTAAAACCATTATCCGGCACCCAGCGATCGGCCGCAGGGCCCTGGGCAAACGGGCCGGTATTGATGAGGTCTTGACTGCCGGGGTTATAGGCCACCGGACGGCTGCCCATGCTGTTATAAATATTGATGTCGTCGCGAACAATGTACCAGGCGGATAAATAATAATTTGACTGGCTGTCATTCAGTTCATTGAGCTTGACCCGCATACGCTGGCCATCACCACTGGCCGCATTTGTACGAGAACCGGTACAACCCGGATCAAAAAATGAACCACAACTGTCCCAAGTACCTAAAAAAGGATTTATTTCATCCCGTGGCCCCAAATACAAGTTATTGTCATTGCTATGCTCACCATAGGTATCACGACAGCCAGGCCACAGAATATGATTGTCAAAGCAGTTCAAAGTGCATTGCTGGTTCGTGGTGTAATAAGCGTGCTTTAATGCTGAGGCGGCTATATGAGTAAACTGTCCTTCTTTTTCCCGATATAAGTTCCATATTAAATAGGGGTGTTGATCGTTATTATGAGGTGGAAAAGAACCGGTAAACATTTCATACCAGGGCACATCAGCCGCACCCACATTTTGTAAGCGTGCGGTGGGTATAACAATGCGATCGGTACCGCCACCATTGACCTGACGACTTTCACCTGTGAGTTCAATCAGCATCACATCCGCCGGGTCTTGCGGTGAAGGCCACACCGGTCTGGAATCACATTGCGGCGGTCCGCCTTTAACGTCTGCATTCAATGTACTCTGGGTGACATCATTCACCATTTGCAGCGAACCGACCACATGACCGGAGATGTGGGCTTTATTCAACTTTTTTGCCAACCATTGACTGACTCGTACATCCACATGCTGATAACGCAGCACATTGTTATTCTGCTCCCAAACCGTGTGAATATTATCCAGATGGAATAATACCTCACCTTGCCCGTTTATCATATCCAATACCGCCATATCACCGGCTTTGGGCGGGCGTTTGGCATGGGCAATGCGTAAATCCTTAAACACCAGGGCACGTTCCTGATGGCGCAGAATCAAACTGCCTTCAACAAATAACTGACCGGCCTGCACGCCTTCAAAAATGCCAAACGGTAAAAATAATTGCAAGCCACCCACCTTTTTGATTGCATATTCTCCGGTCACATACTGTCCACCCAAATGCTGATCATAATCCAGTAAGCGACGCCCACTCTGATATAAATTCGGCATAAGGATCTCATCGGCCAGCCGCTGTTCAAGTTTTAAGCGCATTTCACCACCCACGGCGAAACCAAAACGATTTATTTGGTCTTTATACTGAGGCTGGTCAATCAGCTCTTTTAACCAGGGTGCCGGGGTATCCGGGCGTTTTAATTCACTGTGCACTGAAGCAAAGCTCAAAGTAAATACGGTAAAGAGGAGCCACTGTGTGTTTTTTATACCGATCATGACATAATTATAAACACCTTAAGCCCCGTTAAAAAACAAAATAATGCGTTTTAAGGTAATTGCCAGTTTATTTCAGTGTTTTGATGTTTTTTTAAATAGTCATTGGCTTTGGAGAAATGGCGGCAGCCAAAAAATCCCCTATGGGCTGATAAGGGTGAAGGATGGGGCGCGGTTAAAACCAAATGCTTATTGACATCAATCACAGCACCTTTTTTCTGCGCATAACTGCCCCATAACATAAAAACCACGTGATCGCAGTGCCTGTTAATCATGGCAATCACTGCATCGGTAAAGCGCTCCCAACCCCGGTCACGGTGGCTGGCAGCCTGATTTTGACGCACCGTCAGCACGCTGTTTAATAACAACACGCCTTGTTCAGCCCAGGCGGTTAAATCACCCGACCGGTTATTAACACCCAGGTCACAGTTTAATTCTTTAAATATATTTTTTAACGAAGGCGGCAAAGCCGTTCCCGGCTGCACTGAAAAACTTAATCCATGGGCCTGACCGGGTCCGTGATAAGGGTCCTGGCCTAAAATCACTACTTTGACATCGGTTAATGGTGTGTGATTAAAGGCCGCAAAAATTTGCGATCCGGGCGGATAAACCACCTGTTTTTGTTGCTTTTCCTTTACCAAAAACTGCTTGAGCTGCCGCATATATGACTGTCGGAATTCCTGTTCAAGCGCTTTCAGCCAACTGGCTTCAATTTTTGGTGAAACGGTCTCAGCCATGGTGGTTAGCTGTCTTGTTTGGTTTTGTTGCGATGAAACTGGGTAAAACGAATCTGGAATTTAATTTTTTTCACCAGCGCTTCCTGGTTAACCGGTTTGCCGATGAGGTCATTGGCGCCGCTTTGCAAAATTTTCTTTTGGTTTTCGGTGTTTTCATCGCCGGTCATAATGACAAACGGCATTTCTATTTTATCCAGCTCCAAATCACTGCGCACATAGTTCAGTATTTCCATCGCTGTTTCGTTATTTTTCAGGTAATAGTCAGTCAACACCAAATCAAATTGTGCATAGGCGCTTTCAGCATCGGGAATCAAGGCTTTGGCATCCGTGACGCTTAAGGTGTGGGTAATCTCAAGGTTGTGGTTTTGCAGCAACTTTTTGGTGGCATGGGCCACCACCGCAGAATCCTCGATATACAGAATTTTACCGTTAATCTGGTCATCGGGTTGTAACAGACCGGACAAAAAGATTTCCAAGCCTTTTTGTCCGGCAGATTTGTCGATATAATCGGTGACATCACTGCCCAGTAAGCGCTGCTTTAAACGGTTATCCACATCCCCGGACACCACAATTACCGGCAGATAATGATGGTTTTCACGCACATAGGTGCAAATCTTGGTGCCATCATCATCTTTTAACCGCAAGGCGGTCAAAATCAAGTCCACCCGATGTTCTTTGAGGTGCTCCAGCGCTTCGGCAACACTGCTGACCGCAATCACATCGGTGTAGGGTTTAATTTTTTTCACCAATTTTTCAGTCATGGTGCGCGCCAACCTGGATGAGTCAGCAATTAAAACTTTATGCGAATCAGTCATAACCTTTATTGTACACGATAAGCACCGGTTTCGGTTTCGAATTGCTCACAGTTTATGGATATGCCCGGAGCTGCTGATACGGGCACCGAGCCAGGTAATGGCGGCGCATAATCCGATAAAAATCAGCCATTGGCTTAGCGAACCTGTATTGATTTCAAAGGCCCGGCCAAAACTCATCGTCAATGCCAATAATGGTTTTTTGAACCACCATAAAGTGACAATTAACAACAACCAGGCCAGCAAACCTGCCGACACACCATAATAAACACCACTGTATAAAAACCGCCGGCGAATCTGTCCCGGGGTGGCACCGAGGAGTTTTTTTAAACTGATTTCAGCTTTGTGAGCGGCGATTTCATTACCAATGGAATGACTTAAAAACACCAGTACAATGGTCAGGAAAATCACAATACTGCCCTGGGTCAGGTAATACAAAGCCTGGGTCACGGCGTGTAACTGGCGGTACCAATCGGCATCAAAGCTGACATAATCAATAGCCGGATGCAGTTGCAGTTGTTTAGCCAGCGTTTTAAGCTGCTCGACGGTGGCCGAAGGATGTGGTTTCAGCATCAGTTGATCCGGCAAATCATAATCGTCAATCACCGCAATCACCTGATTAAGTTGTGGGTCATCACTAAGCGCCGCTTTGATGGCGTTTTTGGCCACCAGGCTGACACTGTTAATCAGTTTTTTATCCGCCAGTTCCTGCTGCAAATTATGCCGCTGTTGTTCACCGACTTTGGGCATTAAAAAGACCGCCACACTGCCCTGATTTTGCCACTGTTGCTGAATACCGTCAAAGTTGTGCCACAAAGTCCACATTAACAAAGGCAAATAAAAACAAATGGCCAGCGTTATCACGGTAAACAAACTGCTGAAAGGTGTTTGCATGGGCATCCGATAGCCGCCCAGCACAGCACGACCGTGACCGCGGTACCAGCGCTTAAAGGCATTGGGTTGGTTGTCAACGGTTTGATTCATGACGGTCGGTAATCATCAATGAGTTGTCCTGAATCCAGCACCAACACCCGTTTACGCAAGCGTTTGATTAAAATCAAATCATGAGAAGCAATCACCACCGTGGTGCCATTGGCATTGATGCGCATAAACAAATCCATCAATTCCAGAGACAAATCCGGATCGAGGTTACCGGTGGGCTCATCAGCCAGTAAAATCGCCGGTTTTGAAATAATGGCACGGGCGATACCCACCCGTTGTTGTTGCCCGCTGGACAGCTGGCTCGGGTAAAACTGAATCTTTTCGGCCAACCCCACCTGACCGAGAATGACCCGAGCTTGTTTACGGCTTTCTTTGACCGTAAAGCCACGCAGCCACATCGACATGGCCACATTATCCAGAATGGTGCGATTTTCCAGCAAGCGATGATCCTGGAAAATCATACCTAAATCCCGGCGGTAATGGGGTAAAGCGGCATCAGAGAGGTGTCGGATATTGTGACCATTGACTTCAGCCTGACCGTAGGAAATGGTTTCAATCCGCATGATGAGCTTTAAAATCGAGGTTTTACCGGCACCTGAGTGTCCGGTTAAAAACAGCATTTCTCCGGCGTCCACGTCAAAACTGACATCGGATAAGGCTTTATTATGTTTGCCGTAGGATTTGCTGACGCGGTTAAAACTAATCATCAATTTAATTCATCAGGGTATTGATTTGGAATATTGGTAATAACATGGCCAGTACGATAAACAACACCATCATGCCCACAAACAAAATCGCCAAGGGTTGAATGGCATTGGTTAAGGTGGTGAGCTTACTTTCCACATCCCGCTCCTGCACCAGCGCGATTCTGTTCAGCATGTCACTCAAACGGCCGCTTTGCTCACCGGAATGCACCAGTTTGACCGCTAATGAAGGAAATTCATCCGCCGAACGCATGGCGCCGGCCAATGAAGCCCCTTCACGCACCGCCGCCGCCACCTGTTGGCAGGCCTGTTTCATCACCGCATTGCGCACCACCTGAGAGGCCAGAGACAGGGCCGACACAATCGGCACCGCACTGTGGGTCAAAATACCCAGTGTTCTTGTGAAACGTGCACTTTGGGCGGTTCGGGTCAGTGGGCCCAAAACCGGTAAGCGCAGTATTCCCCGGTGCCAGGCCAATCGAAATACGGGTTTTTGCATGGCGGTGAAAAAAGCCAATACAAGCACCGCCATGCCCAGTAACAACAGCCAACCGTATTGGCTGAGAAAGTCACTGATGCCAATCAACACCCGCGTCATCAGCGGTAAAGCCACATTGGCCGAGGCAAACACATCAATCACCTTGGGCACAATATAAACCATCAGACCGGCCACCACCGCGATCGCCGTCATGATTAAAATCATCGGATAAATTAAAGCCGACAAAGATTTTTTACCCAGGGTTTCACGGGTTTCTAAGTAATCAGCCAGTTGCAACAACACCTCAGCCAGTTGACCCGCCTGTTCACCGGCTTCGACACTGGTGGCGACCAGTTCATCAAAGGCCCTGGGAAACAGACGCATGGCATAAGCCAACGACTGGCCTTCCATCACTTTGGCATGTAACGTGGACAATATGCGCTCGGTATTGCGGTGATCGCTTTGCTCTTGTAAAGTGACCAAGGCCTCATCCAGAGGCAAACCCGCTTCCACCAAAGTGGCCAGTTGTCGAATAATTAACGGCAGTTCATTTTTTTTAAAGCGAACACGAAATCGGCGGCCGTCGGATTGCCGGTTGCCGCGTTCAATCACCTGTTGGACATCAACCGGCGTAAGCTGTTGGGCTCGAATCAATTGCCGGGCTTGCTTGGCATTGTCAGCTTGAATAATGCCTTTTCGGGTGCGTCCGGCGGCATCTAAAGATGTGTATTCAAAGGCCTCCATACTTATTCACTTAAAACCCGCATAACCTCATCCGCTGAAGTAATACCGGCCAGCAGTTTTTCACGGGCATCGGCCACCATCGGTGCAAAATGCTGCCGTGCTTCCGTCGCCAGATCTTGCTCATTGTGTTGATGATGTATCAGATGTTTTAGGTTTTCTGTCATGGTGATGATTTCGTAAATACCGATTCGACCACTGTAGGCCTGTTGAATCGGTAACTGGTCATTGGCCTGATAAATCGTACTGACATTCGAAGGCAACCCCAAAGCCTCTCGGGTTTGAGGACTGAGTGGATGTTCAATACGGTGCTCGGGGTTCAGTCGTCGCACTAAGCGCTGGGCAATCATGGCTTTCACCGATGAGGCCAATAAAAACGGTGGCACCCCCATGTCAATCAAACGCGTCACTGCACCAATGGCGGTGTTGGTGTGCAAAGTCGAAAACACCAGATGACCGGTCAAAGAGGCCTGAATGGCAATTTCAGCGGTTTCCAGATCCCGAATCTCACCAATCATAATCACATCGGGGTCCTGCCGTAAAATCGCGCGTAAACCGCGGGCAAAGGTCATGTCTATTCTGCTGTTAACCTGGGTTTGACTGATGCCATCAAGATGGTATTCAATCGGGTCTTCAATGGTCATGATATTGCGCGAACGTTCATTCAACGCTTCTAAGGCGGCATACAGGGTGGTGGTTTTACCGGAACCGGTGGGACCGGTCACCAGCACAATACCATGGGGAAGTTGTAGCAATTGCTGCATATGCGCCAAATGGGTGTCGTTCATGCCCAACTGTTTTAATGATAACTGGCCGCTTTGTTTATCCAATAACCGCATAACAATGCGTTCACCAAAAGCGCCGGGAATGGTGGATACCCGCACATCAATCGGGTGTCCGGCTATTTTTAAGGAAATGCGGCCGTCCTGCGGCAGGCGTTTTTCGGCAATTTCCAATTTCGACATGATTTTTATGCGCGAAGCGATTAAACCGGCCAATGCGCGATCGGGAGTCAGCACTTCCTGTAAAACACCATCAACCCGATAACGAATTGACAATTGCTGCTCACCCGGTTCCACATGGATATCCGAGGCCCCCATTTTTACGGCATCCGCCAGTAATGCGTTAATGAGCCGAATAATCGGAGCGTCGTCTTTACTTTCCAGTAAGTCTTCAGGTTCAGCCAGGACTTCGGCCACCTGCGCCAGTTCTGATTCACTGCTGTCCAAATCAGCCACCACATCTTCGGTCATGGATTGCTGATGGTGATATATTATTTGAATCACCTTACGGTATTCGGCTTCATCCAAAAACTTCAGCTCAACGGGCTGCTCTGACAAGCGTTGCAACTCTGCGATGGCCGCCGGTTGGGCTTGGTCTGAAACCGCCAGGGTCAGCGTTCCGTCATCAGACTGTTTCCAAATGGTTGCACCGCGATTTTTAGCAAAACGATAACTGGGTAATTCAACTGTTTTTATCATAGCAATTACGGCGGACCATCACTGATTTGATCTTTTAACGGCGGTAATTCCGGCTCACCCCGGCGGAAGGTTTCAGGTTTTACCTCCTGTAGCTGCTGCCGGCGAATGTCTTCATAACGCTGGCGACTGATGGTTTCCTGATGTGCATCGGTGTGCATGATCTGCGGATGGATAAATATCATTAAATTACGTTTAACCCGGGTCCGCTTTTTGGTTCTGAATAAATTTCGGATTAAGGGAATATCACCCAGTAAAGGCACTTTTTTAATGCTTTCCTGCACCGAATCATCAATCAAACCACCCAGCACCAACACTGAATTATCCGGAATCATCACCGAGGTGTTTAAAGTCCGTTTTTTGGTGACGATGTCCACGGCGGTGGTGGCGTTGGGGTCAATACTGGAAATTTCCTGAGCAATGTCCACCACAATTTGTCCCCCTTCGTTGATATGCGGCGTCACGGTTAAAGACAAACCCACATCTTCACGTTGGATGGTGGTAAAAGGATTCGGTGACCCGGTACTGTCGGCGTTACCGGTGGCTGAATACTGCCCGGTGACGAACGGCACTTCCTGTCCCACCGATAATGAGGCTTCTTGGTGGTTTAAGGTGACCACCGAAGGGGTGGATAAAATATTGTTGTTACCATCAGTGCTGATGGCGCGCAGTAAGCCGCCGAATTTAAATTGATTCTCACCATCGTTACCTATACCAAAATTTAAATAGCCTAAATTAAGACCGCCGGATAATAAGCTGCCAAACACATCGAGTGGATCATCGGCGGTTAAATTAGGCAATTGACTGCCGGTAAACGAGCCGCCGACCAAACCGTCATCACCATCACCGGCAATCGGGGCATACCAGTCAACACCCAATTCTTTGGAATTGTCCACCGACACTTCGGCAATGATTGCTTCCACCAACACTTGCTGGCGTCTGATATCGAGTTTGGCAATGGCCTGTTCGATGTTACGATACACCGCCGGTGGCGCTTTAATCACCAGCGAATTGGTTTCATTGTGGGCCTGAATACTGATGCTGTTGTCGGTGCTGTCTTCCCCTTGCTGGCTGTTGGCCAGGGTGGTCAGTATCGGTACCAGATTTTCCGCAGAAGCGTATTTTAAATAGACCACCTGGGCCTGGGTGTTGGTTTGCAACGGCTGATCAAGTTCTTGAATAATGCCCTGTATTTTATTTTTCAAAGCCGGATTGGCGCTCACCACCAGCGTGTTGGTGCGGCTGTCAGCGACAATTTTAGTTTGCGGCCCCAGATTATTTCCCGTATCAAGCAACTGGGATAAAGTATCCGCCACATCCCGGGCGTTGGCATGTTGTAGGGCAATCAGTTCAATCGCGCTGTCTGATTGTAAATCGATGTTATCAATCAGGTCTTGCATTTTATCCAGATGACTGCGTTTGTCTGAAACAATCAGCATATTGCCATCGGTATTGGCGATGATTTTGGCTTTGGGGTTGATTGATTTAATCACTTGAGTCACATCATCCGCCGACATGTGTTCAATCCGAAAAATCCGTGTCATTAAGTCATCCGGGTGACCTTTGGATGGCGCATACATCGGATTGCTTTTACCCACCGGTATAATTTTAATCACATTGCCCTGTTCTTCGGTGGTGTAGCCATTAACGCTCAATACCGACAGAAACAAGTCATACACCTCATCTTCTGGAATCGGTTGGCTGGAGATTACCGTAATTTTACCCTGTACCTCCGGATCCACCACAAAATTTTTACCGGTCATGTCACTGATGGTTTCCACCAATAAGCGAATATCCGTATCCTGTAAATTTAAGGTGTGGGTTTGCTGTTGTTCATTATTTTGTTGCGCCGTCACATTCAGGCTTAACACAAGCATGATGATCAAATATAAAAGTGGGGTTAATTTTGTCATTGTTGAAACTCAGATAAATTGAGGTTAAGGCTGATTTCACGGCCATTGCGGTTGACCGTCACTGTGGCACGATCTCCTTGCTCAAGCTGTTGCTTAATGGCGAACAAGTTATCACCGGCAATCGCCACCCCATTGATGGCAATGATGCGATCATTACTGCGCAAACCCTGACGCATCAAAGCATCATTGGCGCTAAGGGCCGAAACTTTTAAACCGGCAATTTGGCCTGAATTATTGTGCACCACACTGACATTGCCGGCCAAACGGGCAATTTTATTGGGATCATATTTGGTTTGATTGAGCGCTTCTTGCCAGTTTTGAGGGCCATCGAGGAGCGGATTTTGCCGGCCTGTAACAGCGGATGTTCGGTTTGAATTTGTCGCCCTTGGGTTGCCCGGATTGGTTTGGATTCTGTTTTTGGATAAACTCAGTTTTTCCTGACGTCCATTACGCTCCAGTATGACATGGTCGGGATAAACAGCGCTTAATTTCGCCATATTAAACACCCGATCACCGACCTGAAACATTTTCTCATCGCCACCGGGTTGTCGAATATACGCTTGTCCGCTGTCTTGTTCATTACTGGCAAAAGTTCCGGTAATAATCAAATCCAATCCGGTTTCAGCGGCGCTGCCGGTATTTAATGCTGTTTCAGTGGTTTGCGACGAACCAAACAGATGATAATTCGATAAAGGCGGGCGATTTTGTACCTGGGTGGTAAATTTTTGTGGTGCTGTGGCAGATTCAATCTCGGCACCACGGTGTTTCGGGAACAGTAAAAACTGTCCCCAAACCACCCCGGTTAACACGATAAAAAGCCATGTTAATAATGTTATGAATTGTTTTTTAGGTATACGCAATCTGGTTCATTAAAATTCTGATGCCTGAATATCCATCAAAGAATCAGCCCCGGAACGGATGCTTGCCTGGTGGCTTTCAATCCGTGGTAATATTTTGGCAAAATAAAATGCCGCCGTTTTTTGTTTGCCTGCATAAAATTCGGCACCGAGCTGACCTTTGCTGTGCTCTGCTGAATTATGCAATCGCGCCCAAAAATATGCAAGGACAACATAACCTGACATCATCAGATAATCCACCGAAGCAGCCCCCACTTCACTGGCGTCTTTCATGGCCGACTGAGCCACAAAATCGGTGATTTCATGCCAGGCGTCCAGGGCTTTTTGTAACGGTTCATTATAAGGGGTGTCATGATTATCCAGAAAATCCTGAATAATGTCCGCCATATGCCCAATTTTTCCTTTTTGTAAATACATCAGTTTTCGGCCCACCAAATCCAGAGCCTGAATCCCGGTGGTGCCTTCATATAAGGTGAAAATACGGGCATCCCGATACCATTGTTCCTGGCCATGCTCTTTGATGTAACCATGCCCACCAAAGACCTGAATACCATAAGTGGTGGCCTCTAAAGCCGTTTCCGTTATAAAGCCTTTAATAATGGGTATTAAAAATGCCAGCAATTGTTCGGCCTTTTCAACCGCTTGCGCATCCTTCGAATGTTTAATCACTTCCAACTGTTGACCGGCAAAATAGGCCATCGCCCGGTTACCTTCGGCAAAGGCTTTCTGGGTCAATAACATGCGGCGCACATCAGGGTGCACAATAATCGGATCGGCCGGTTTGTTGGGGTATTTCGGACCATCGGGTGCCCGCATTTGCAAACGCTCTTTGGCATACGCCAGGGCATTCTGATAGGACGCCTGAGTGGCGGCCAAACCCTGAATACCGGTATTTAAACGAGCACCGTTCATCATGGTGAACATAATTTTTAAACCTTCATTGGGTTTGCCAATCAAATAGCCTTTGGCATCATCAAAATTCATCACACAGGTGGCAGAACTGTTCAAGCCCATTTTGTGCTCAATACTGGCCGCGGCCACCCCATTGCGTTCACCGACACTTAAATCATCATTAATCAGAAATTTTGGTACTAAAAACAATGATATGCCTTTGGTGCCTTCAGGTGCATCCGGTAAACGCGCCAAAACCAAATGGATGATATTCTCGGTCAAATCATGTTCACCGGAGGTGATAAATATTTTGGTGCCGGTAACCCGATAGGTGCCATCATCAGCCGGTTTCGCTGCAGTGGCCACCATGCCCAAATCGGTGCCGCATTGCGGTTCGGTTAAACACATGGTGCCTGACCATTCGCCGGTGGTGAGTTTTGGGAGCACCTTGGCTTGCAAATCCTCACAGGCAAAATGCTCTAACAACTCACGGGCGCCATGGGTTAAGCCGGGATAATTCGACCAACCGGGACAATAATAAGTATTGAGTTCACCTAAAATCAGTTGTAACCAGTAACTTAAGCCCTGACCACCGTATTCAGGATTACCATCCAGCGACGACCAGCCGGATTCACAGTAGTTTTTATAAAGTGCTTTGAAACCATCGGGTGTGGTGACTTCGTTGCCTTCGATGCGACAACCCTGTTCATCGGCCGGGTTGTTTAACGGTCCGACATATTCATGCAGAAACTTGGATGCTTCATCCAATACAGTGACAAAAGTTTCGGCGTCTAATTCTTCATGGACGCCAAGTTTTTGATAATGGCCGGTTAAGTCCAAAACTTCATCGGCGATAAATTGTATGTCTTTAATCGGTGCGGGTAAATTTGCCATATTCAAACGTTCGTTTTAAGAAAGATTCCATTTTAACATCGCCTTCATCAAATTAAAATCAAAGCCGATTAAATGATGACCTGTGTCAATTTTATTTATCAGCATAGCATGGCTATACGTTGATAAATTCCATTAATATCATGCAGAGTTTGAATTAATAAATTAAATAAACTATAATTCAAATTTATCTAATATATTTATCATGGCTGTATTAGACAACTTTGACGCCTTGCTACTGGCACGCATTCAATTCGGTTTTACCATTGCCTTTCATATTATCTTCCCTGCCTTTACCATTGGTCTGGCCAGTTTT
>CAZLAW010000037.1:9597-17863 GCA_964557625.1 uncultured Marinicella sp. | reverse complement strand
TCACCGGATCGGTGCGCACACCGGTTTCGCCATAAGTCATGGCAATGGCTTTGGTACCTAAGTTGCGCCGTAAAATGGCGGGTTTTTTATTTTTCACACCTGGTTTATAGACATAAAACTCATCGGGATTAACCGCGCCTTGAACCACCATTTCGCCTAAACCGTAAGATGAGGTAATAAACACCACATCATTGAAACCCGATTCGGTGTCCATGGTAAACATCACGCCACTGGCGGCCAGGTCTGAGCGCACCATCTGCTGAATTCCTGCCGATAAGGCCACATCATCGTGTTTAAAGCCGTGGTGAACCCGATATGAAATGGCGCGGTCATTATAAAGCGATGCAAAGACTTCGTGTGTTTTGGCCAACACGTCATCGATACCATTCACGTTTAAGAAGGTCTCCTGTTGCCCGGCAAAAGAAGCGTCCGGTAAATCCTCTGCGGTGGCTGAGGAACGCACGGCCACACTGAAATTATCACCCAATTCTTGCTGCATGGTCTGATAAGCTTCTGTGATGGCTTTTTGGAGTTTGGGTTGGAAAGGCGTGTCCATAATCCAGTTGCGGATATCAAGGCCGGCACTCTGCAAAGCGGTTAAATCATCGGTATCCAAATCATTTAAACGGGCATTGATTTTGTCACCTAAGCCCGATTCAGCTAGAAAATCCCAAAAAGCTTTCGCGGTGGTGGCAAAACCACCGGGTACCTGCACACCCAAAGAAGACAAATGCGTTATCATTTCACCTAAAGAGGCATTTTTACCGCCGACTTTATCCAAATCAGCCAGTGTGAGCTGGTCCAGTTTTATGATGTAATCTGACATGAAATTTCCGTTGCATGTAAAAATGGTATATTCTATATGACCCGGCACCGAATCGAAATGGTCTAACCCTTGAATTTGTACGAAACAACCAAAAATTGCAGAAACCATGAATAAAACCTCAATTGAATCCAACCCGGAACAAACCTGCGCTATATTTTATGTTTCCGACGGCACTGGTATTACCGCTGAAACGGTGGGTCAGAGTCTGATTACGCAGTTTCCGCAACATATTAAATTTATCCAAAAGCGCATTCCGTTTGTGGATACTGAAGCCAAAGCGGCGCAGGCTGCCGACATGATTCGGCAGGCGCAAGCAGACTTTCAACCGCTGGTTATTAACACGGTGGTGGATGTCAATTTGCGCAAAATCATCCATGCAGCCGGTGGTCTTAAACTGGACCCGTTTAATCAGTTGTTGCGTCAAATTGAAGAAAATCTGGGCATTGAGCGCAGTCCGGGTGTCGGTCGTGCCCATGGTATTTTTGACAGTCATTCTTATAATGCCCGCATTGATGCGACCAATTTTGCCCTGGCCCATGATGACGGCATGAATCTGAATCTTGATCAGGCAGAGGTTATTTTGCTCGGCGTGTCGCGTTCCGGCAAGACGCCCACGTGTCTCTATCTGGCTTTACATTACGGCATTAAAGCGGCTAACTATCCGATTACCGATGAGGACCTGGAACGTATGGCGTTACCCAAGGCCATCACCCAACACCGCAATAAACTGTTTGGTTTAACCATCGATTCCCATCGTTTGTCTCAGATTCGCGGTAAAAGACGTCCCGATTCACGCTACGCCAATATCAAAAAATGCCAAAAAGAAATCTCTGATGCCGAATCACTGTATCATCGCTATCGGATACCGTTCTTGAACACCACCTTAACTTCGATTGAAGAAATTTCCGGTAAGATTTTGTTGGAACTTAACTTAAATAAACGCTTGTATTAATGTCAAAATCCATTTTAAACAGCCGCTATTGGCGTTATCAGATTTGGGCGCATAAACACCACATCAGCCTGCAGGACTGGCATGAAGATAACTTCAGGTTATTGATGCGTTTATTGCCGCAACGGTTAAAAACCGGTGTGCGTTATCAGGTCAAAGTCGGTAGACAACCCATTTTACAGGTGACCCGAACCGAAGCTTTTAAATACACCTCAGAGCTGCATATTTGTTTGTTATTTGATGATGAGACATCTGATAATTTGGTGGTCAGGGTCTACCATGATGTACATTTGGCCGAATTATGGCAAGCGCATCAGTTTGATCGTTTTGTTCAACAGTTGGGTGGACGGGCTGATTGCCGGTTGAAAGCCCAGCGGCGATACAGTTTGAATTGTTTTTTTAATAAGTGGTTGCGACATTTATTAAATAAGGGCTATGCCGGCTCAAGCTGGTGTGTCCACCAACAGCCCCCCCCTGGCGACCTCACAGGTTTAAGCTATGGATAAACATGCCTATTACCAACAAGCGGTGCAATGTGTCGAGGCGGAAATTGATTTTGTCAGTGAGACTTTTCAGCAGTTACGAGGTCGGCCGGCACGGGCTTTACGCGAAGATTTTTGCGGTACTGCACAGACCACCTGTGAATGGATAAAACGGGGTGAACATCATATCGGCTATGCAGTGGATTTTGATCCGGTGGTTCTGCAGTGGGGTGAGCGTCATAACGTCAGTGAATTAAGCACTGAACAACAGCAGCGGATTCATTTAATTAATGATGATGTCTTGCAAGTAAAGACACCGCCCATGGATGCGGTGTTGGCGATGAATTTCAGCTATTATATCTTTATGAGCCGACCGGACATGCTGAATTACTTTGAAAGTGTTCACAGGTCACTGACCCAAGACGGGGTGTTTTTTTTGGATGCATTTGGTGGTTATGAAGCGGCCAAAGAACTCACCGAAGAACGGGAATGTGATGGTTTTACCTATATTTGGGAACAGGCCGCCTTCAACCCCATCACCGCTGAAATGCACTGTTATATCCATTTTGTCACTGATGAAGGGCTGCGCATGGATCGGGCTTTTGCTTACCATTGGCGCTTATGGACCTTGCCGGAGATTACTGAGCTGCTGCAGGAAGCGGGGTTCAACACAGTGGATGTGTACTGGGAAGGGACGGATGAAGAAACCGGTGAGGGTAATGATATATACACCGCCAGCCGCGAAGGTACCGCAGACGCCGGTTGGGTATGTTATATCGTCGCCCAGAAATGACCTACAGGATGTAGGTCGATGGCGTGAGCAGGACGCGGAAGCCATCACACGAAGGATGTAGGTCGATGGCGTGAGCAGGACGCGGAAGCCATCACACGAAGGATGTAGGTCGATGGCGTGAGCAGGACGCGGAAGCCATCACACGCAGCGGAAGATGGGCTTTGTCCATCATAATCATAAGATTAGCTCATTGTTGATGGGTTGAACCCATCCTACAAAATTTTAAAAGTTATTTATCGGCAGACAAAGATTGAATATCTTGACGTAAGGCGTCTTTTTTTGACAGATTCATTTCTATGGTGCGCTTTAATATGGCAAAACTGTTCATATCAATTTGGGTCCACTCGGCACCGAATAAATCATTGCGCAGATGCACCACACGTATATTCATAATAATTGAAGGTGAATTTTCTAAGGGAATTTGTAAGCGAAATATATCACCAACATTGACCTCAGTTTGATCAGGGCAAGCCAGTAGCACGCCTTTGAGGGAAATATCATAAATATGTGATTGCCAACAAGATACACCTGAATATAACGTCACCTCTTTGGTCAGGGGAATGCGGGTGAATTGACGTTTTTCTGAATAGTCATTCATGGTGCGGTAGGCAGCGGGTTGTTTAAAATCGGCTATTGTACTCATATTTGATGGTAATAAAAGCCTTGTCATAAAACTGTGACCTGGGTTTACTTTCTTAATAATTTTTCCAGTCCCTGATAGTCTTTAACATCCACCGGTTTAAGTTGTTCAGCATTTAATTCAGTTAAAATCAGGTAAGCGTCATCACTGTCGTTAATCTCATTCAGGGCTCTGATGACTGAGGATTTAATGTTTGCACTAACGGTGGGTGAGGCCAGAAAAACTTGTCCCGGAAAGGGTTGACTTTCTTTTAATACCAGCAGATTCGGGTACAGTCTGTATAAATATTCCGGGATAATGGCGGCCTCGGCTTCTCCTGAAAAAACCTGATTAATCACATCTTTCCAGGACAAGGCCGTGACCACTTTTTGGGGTTGCAAAAACAAGTCGGTAAACCATTGACTGTATAACAACGAACCAATGTTCGGACTTGGAAAGGTAATCACCCTTTGCCCGACCAGTTGTTGGCCCACATCCTTGCTGAGGTCCAGGTTTTGGTTGGTGACCAAATAATAGCGTTGATCGGCGGCCACCCTTAAAATTGGCTCATAATTTTTCTCGGCCATGCGATAGGCGGCCACATGGGGTGCATCAAAGGTAAAATCCGGATTGAGGTTTTTTGCATCACGCCAGTAAAAGTAATAATTATCGGCAGAATTTATTTCTACTTCAAAGCCGGTTTTTTTTTCCAACCAATCGACCAATGGCTGATAGACCAACTCAGCTTGTTGCGGCGGGTAAATGGCTTCCACTGTCAAGTTAATGGTTTGACTGTGGGCATGGTAGGACATCATTGCAATTGCACAAATTACCATGCGTAATAACACTTTTGACATAACGACACTCTTGCCCGGATAATGATTTATTATATTACCACAAATCAATTCAATCACATAATGCGTTGCATTACGGTTAGTCTGATGGCTTGTTTTTAACAATTTGAGCGCATAATTGCTCATTATATAGAACCGGTGGCGAGCATAATTGCGCCCGATTGTCGTTAATTGTCACTTTTTCGGCATTTTTGGGTATCGGTGTCAGTGTGTCCACGGAAATGAGCGTCATGTGTTTCTTATTACGACCCAGGAAATGCATGCGGGCAATGATTTCTTGTCCGGGGTAGCAGCCTTTTTCGTATTCAATCAACCGATGCTGGTCCAGAGACAGATGTTGAGGGATAAATTGCTCACTGGTTTGCTGCGTAATCCACGGTAATTCCGAGCGAAAGAATAAACCCCAAAAAATGGTCTCATCGGCAGATGTCATGTCCGACGACGGTGGGGCTAATTCAATGTCCTTAACCCGGCTGTGATCAGTTGCCGCCACAACCGGACAGCGGTCATCGGCCCCACTAAGCTTGACGTTCATTCGAAAAACCCGCATTTGAATATATTGTTTAAATTGTTCTGCGAGCGTTCCATCGACCGCCAGATAAAAATCATCGGCCTGTTGCCACACCAGCAAACTAAACAGCATGCGACCTTTGGGGTTACAAATGGCGGTGTAATGCGGTTGCGGCCATTTGTTATCAAACACATTGATGCTTTGGTTTTGTAAAAAAGTGGCTGCATCCTGCCCACTGAGTTTAAAAAGGCGTAATTGTGGTTCTAAAGAATACTGTGTTGACATATTTTTGATGATAACTGTGGATAATGGGTATTCTAACAAAATATCAGCCTAAATCGGGCTGTGGCTTACCAAAGGAAACTGTTATTTAGCAGACTGTGGTGTTATAATTGACCCATTGTGATTAAAGCAAAAACAACTTCACTGTGACCAGCAACAAAACCCAACAAACTAAAACTAAACAAAGCCAGCAAGTCGCGCACAATCCCAATAAAAATAAAGATTTGCCGAAAGAAATTGGGGGGCGCAAACAAGGCCTGGAACCGACCCGATATGGTGATTGGGAAAAAAATGGTCGTTGTATCGATTTTTAAACAATACATTATTATCACTAAAAACAGGAATACTCATGAGTAGCTCAAACAGACCTTTGTCACCCCATTTACAGGTGTACAAATTCCCGCTGACGGTTAAAACGTCAATTCTTCATCGACTGACCGGTTTAACACTGGCTTTTGGACTGGTGGTTTTTGTCTATTGGTTGTATGCATTGGCCACAGATATGGCTGCTGCTGATCAGTTGTGGTCATGGTTACTGACGGTACCGGGTCAGGTTTTATTGTACCTGTGGCTGTTGACGTTTTTCTATCATTTTTGCAATGGTATCCGTCACCTGTTTTGGGATGTGGGTAAAGGGTTTACCAATGAACAGGCGCAGCGTTCTGCGGTGACGGTTTTAGTGGCATCGTTGTTATTGACGGTACTGACTTATTTCCTGGCGTCATAAGGAGAACACAATGAAATATCAAACTGATTTAGCCAAAGCCAAAGGTCACGGCAGTGCCCACAGTGGTTTTTCGCATTGGTGGCTACAACGACTGTCCGCAGTGCTGTTGTTGCCCACAGGATTGTATCTGCTGTGGCAATTTATTGCTCTGGATAATTTATCGGCGACGGTAATGGTTCAATGGATGAAATCACCGCTGAATGCCGGCGTATTGCTGGTGTTTGTGCTGGCGGCGGCTTACCACGGTGCTTTGGGGCTGCAGGTGGTGATTGAAGACTACGTCAACAATAAAAGTACCTTATTGATACTGCGCACCCTGGTGTATGGTGCCATGATTGCGCTTATTTATTTCAGCTGTTTTGCTGTTTTTAAACTCTTATTGGGATAAACAATGTCACAAGCTTACGAAATTACAGAACATAAATTTGATGCCGTTGTGGTGGGTGCCGGCGGTGCCGGTTTACGGGCCACCATGGGTTTGGCCACCAAAGGATTATCCACCGCCTGTGTGACAAAAGTGTTTCCAACCCGGTCCCACACTGTGGCTGCCCAGGGCGGTATGAGCGCTTCTTTGGGGAACATGGGTGAAGACGACTGGCGCTGGCATATGTACGATACCATTAAAGGCTCTGACTGGCTGGGGGATCAGGACGCGATTGAATACATGTGTCGTGAAGCGGTGCCGTCGGTGATTGAACTGGAGCATTACGGTGTGCCTTTTTCACGCACTGAAGACGGTAAAATTTATCAACGGCCGTTTGGCGGCATGACCACCAATTTCGGCAAAGGCACCGCACAAAGGACCTGTGCCGCGGCCGACCGCACCGGCCACGCCATTTTGCATACCCTATACCAACAATCTTTAAAGCATGATGCATCTTTCTTTATTGAGTATTTTGCCATAGATTTGGTGATGGAAAACGGTGAATGTAAAGGGGTGTTGGCCTGGAATCTGGCTGACGGGACTTTACATTTATTCCGTGGGAAAGCCGTGATTTTGGCCACCGGCGGCTACGGACGCGCTTATTTTTCCTGTACATCAGCCCACACCTGTACCGGCGATGGCAATGCCATGGTGTTGCGGGCCGGATTACCCTTACAAGACATGGAATTTGTTCAATTTCACCCCACCGGCATTTACGGTGCCGGTTGTTTGATTACTGAAGGGGTGCGTGGTGAAGGCGGTTTCTTAACCAACTCAGAAGGCGAGCGCTTTATGGAGCGCTATGCGCCGAATGCCAAAGATCTGGCTTCACGTGATGTGGTATCACGTTCTATGACCATTGAAATTCGTGAAGGCCGGGGTGTCGGACCGAATAAAGACCACATCAACTTACATCTGGATCATCTGGGGGCGGATGTGATTCATCAACGGTTACCCGGTATTGCTGATTCGGCAGAAATTTTTGCCGGTGTCGATGTATCCAAAGAGCCGATTCCGGTGCTGCCGACGGTTCACTACAATATGGGCGGTATCCCCACCAACTACCACGGTGAGGTGGTACATAAAAAAGACGGTAACCCCGATGAAGTGGTCCCCGGTTTGTATGCCATTGGTGAAGCGGCCTGTGTGTCTGTACATGGCGCCAACCGACTGGGATCGAATTCTTTGTTGGATTTGATTGTATTTGGTCGGGCGGTGGCCAAGCGTTGTGCCGCAACCATAAAACCCGGTGAATCCCACAGTGAGTTACCGAAAGATGCGCTGGATAAATCGTTAGCCGATTTTGACCAAACCCGGCACGCCAATGGCGCCATTCGCACCGCTGAATTGCGACTGGAGATGCAAAAAGTGATGCAAGACAATGCGGCAGTTTTCAGAACCGGCGAGGTTTTGCAAGAGGGTTGTGAAAAAATCACCGCCACGGCAGCGAAGATCAATGACATTCATGTGTCCGACCGCTCCATGGTCTGGAACAGCGACCTGGTGGAATCCTTAGAACTGCGTAATTTAATGAGTCAGGCGGTGGTCACCATGTTCTCTGCGGAAAACCGCAAAGAATCCCGCGGTGCCCATGCCCGTGAAGATTTCCCGGATCGTAACGATGACGAATGGATGAAGCACACCCTGGTGTATGTGGATGCCGATAACAAGGTTAATTTTGATTACCGTCCGGTGCATATGCACACTTTAACAGATGAGTGTGAAGTGATTGCACCCCAGAAACGCGTTTATTAGAGGTTTATCATGGCTGAATTTAGTTTACCTAAAAATTCTAAAAT
>CAZLAW010000037.1:0-9497 GCA_964557625.1 uncultured Marinicella sp. | reverse complement strand
GATGAGCACACCGGAGAGCGTCTGGATGATTTGGAAGATCCATTTAAACTCTACCGTTGTCACACCATTATGAATTGTACCAGTACCTGCCCCAAGGGATTGAACCCGGGCAAAGCGATTGCTGAAATTAAGAAAATGATTGCCGAGCGACACGCGCTGTAATGATGGACACAGCGAAGCAAGACCGCATCGGTTATTTTCGCTGGCGTTGCCGTCGTGGCATGAAAGAGCTGGATTTTGTGTTAAATGGTTTTTTAGACCAATGCTGGGATGATTTAAGTCGACAGGATAAACAATTATTGGATGCCTTGTTAGAACAGCAGGATATGCAGCTATGGTATTGGTTGAGTGGCCGGGAACAACCATCAGCGCCTGAACTTAAATCACTTGTCGATCGTATTTGTGCCGCCGGTTACCATCAAAACGCCTGAACTCATTGATGGTTTATGGTTCAGCCAGCTTGTTTTAGTCATTATTATTGTCAGTGCCTGGGTTCTGGTGCCCTGGCCCTGGTTGGCATTGAGTGTTCTGTTATTTCCCGTCATGTTTTTTAATCACCGAGCAATCATCAAAAATCAAACCGGCGCGGTGTGGTTGAATGCCCGGAATCAATGGTATTGGCTGCAGGCCGATGAAATGTACCCATGCCCGGCCGTAAGTCATTGGCACATGGCGGGATTTTTGTGGTTGCGACTTGAATCGGAGCAGACTCAACACCATTGTTTAATCATGAAAAATCGCGTTGGCGGTGAAAACTATGCGCAACTTTTAATGGCAGTGAATCAAAATGAACAACAAACACAATAAACGTTATACCGTGACAGTGGGTGATGTGCCGGTGGGCGCCGATCATCCGGTGGTGGTGCAATCCATGACCAACACCGACACCGCCGATGCCAAATCCACCGCACAGCAGATTTATGAACTGCACCAGGCCGGTTCGCAAATCGTGCGCATAACGGTCAACAATGAACCCTCGGCCGCCGCCGTACCTGAAATTATTGACCGTTTAGCCGCTGCCCAATGTCATGTCCCGGTGGTGGGCGATTTTCACTATAACGGTCATCGCTTGTTACAGGATTATCCACAATGCGCCGAAAAACTGGCCAAATTCCGTATCAATCCCGGTAATGTGGGGTTTGGGAAAAAGAAAGACCAGCAGTTCGCCGAGATCATTGCCATTGCCAAGGCGTTAAATAAACCGATTCGTATTGGCGGTAATTGGGGCAGTTTAGATCAAAAACTGATGGCCAAAATGATGGATAACAATGCCCGGCAGGCCGAACCGTTGGACAGCCAGTCACTGATTGAAAAAGCCCTGATTGAATCCGTGTTAACCAGCGCACAACAGGCGGAAGAACTGGGTTTAGCGGCCGATAAAATCATCATCAGTTGTAAAGTCAGTGCAGTACAATCGCTGATTCGAATCTATCAACAATTGCAGGAATTATGCCTTTATCCGCTTCATTTGGGTCTCACCGAAGCAGGGATGGGTCATAAAGGTGTGGTGGCGTCCACCGCAGCCTTATCGGTCTTATTGCAACAAGGCATTGGTGACACCATTCGGGTCTCATTAACCCCGGAACCGGGTCAGGCCCGGACCGATGAAGTCAAAATAGCCCAGCAAATTTTACAAAGCCTGGATTTACAATCCTTTAAACCGGAAGTCACCGCCTGTCCCGGCTGTGGCCGAACCACCAGTGAGTTTTTCCAGGTGCTCGCTCAACAGGTCTCACAATATATGGATCAGAAAATGCCCGAATGGCGCTTAACCCGGCCCGGTGTCAAAGACATGAATGTCGCTGTGATGGGTTGTGTGGTTAATGGTCCCGGTGAGTCTAAACATGCCGATATCGGTATCTCCTTACCCGGTACCGGAGAAGCCCCCACTGCACCGGTGTTTATTCGCGGCCAAAAAACCCATACCCTGAAAGGTGACAACATCGGCGAACAGTTTATTGCGTTGTTAGAGGAATTTGTGGAAAGCCATTACTGATCAGAGGACAGAGAACAGAGGACAGTGTATTTTACTTCATGACATTTTGAGGCGACAACTGTTCTGACACAGGGGGTTATTAACCACAAAGTTCGCAAAGATTTTCACAGAGAACACGAAGACATTCATTCATTATTTCCTTAGTGAACTTTGCGTGTTCTCCGTGCTCTTAGTGGTTAAACTTTATTTTGATAGGCTAAGATTACTCTTAAAGACACTGGTTGTCGTTCGGTCCAGAGGACAGAGAAAGGATGACTGAAGACAGTGTGGTTTATGTCATTTTATTTCTTGAAATTTTGAGGCGACATCTATCCTGATACAAGGGGGGTTCTAACCACAAAGTTCGCAAAGATTTTCACAGAGAACACGAAGACATTCATTCATTATTTCCTTAGTGAACTTTGCGTGTTCTCCGTGCTCTTAGTGGTTAAACTTTACTTTGACAGGGGGTAAGTTTACGCGCAAAGACACTGGGTACCGGCCTGCGCCGGTACAGGGTTATTTTCTAAAAGCACGGTAGGCTAAATAGAGGGTAATGACGCCACTGATCAGAACTGAATTGGTGATACCCGGCAACCAGCTTGTCTGTTCACCATCCAATGCATATAACAGCGCCGTTGCGGTGAGACCACCGGCAGTGAGAATGCTGAACTTTAATTGTTGTTGAGTCTGTTGCTTTTGCCGGCGGCGTTCGGCCTGTTCCAGTTTTAAATGACGGGGCAGGGGTTTGACCTGCTGGCTAAGCAACTGATGCACCAGCATCGGGGTTTCGGCGGCTTGTTCAATCCATTTGGGCAGATTTTCTTTGACCTTATCCAGTGCATTTTGCGGGCCGTAGTGTTGTCGCATAATGTCTCTGAGAATCGGTTCAGAGGTTTGCCAGACATCTAATTGCGGATACAGTTGACGTCCCAGGCCTTCGATGTTGAGTAAAGTTTTTTGTAATAAAATTAATTCCGGTTGAATAATCAACTTAAAGCGCTTGGCCATCTGAAAGGTTTTCAGCATCACTTCACCAAAGGATATTTCCTCAATGGGTCGGGCCAGATAGGGCTCGCAAATGGTGCGGGTGGCGGCTTCTAAATCCTCTAAATTGGTGTCAGCCGGTACCCAGCCGGACTCAATGTGCAGTTCGGCGATGCGGCGATAATCTTGTTCAAAAAAAGCCATAAAATTATTCGCCAAATCGACCCGGTGGCCTTTGGGCAAGGAGCCGCAAATACCGAAATCCAGCAGCATAATTTGTGGGTCTTCGGGGTTATCCGGGTTGATAAAAATATTGCCCGGGTGCATATCGGCGTGAAAAAAATTATCTCTGAAAACCTGGGTATAAAAGATTTTAATGCCTTTTTCTGCCAGACGTTGGCGGTTAATACCGGCGGCATCCAAAGCCGTAAAATCCTTAATGGAAATGCCATTGATACGTTCCTGTACCATGACTTTTTGTTTGCTGTAGTCCCAGTAGATTTTCGGGATATAAAGGTGTTGAGAGTGGCGGAAATTCTTTCTCAGCAGTGAACAATTGGCCGCTTCACGTTGTAAATCCAGTTCGTCATATATGGTTTTTTCGAATTCATCGACAATTTCCCGGGGATTGACCTGAACCCCGGCTTTCAAGTGTCGCCCAGCCAGTTCAGCAAGGGTGTGCATCAGTTGTACATCACGCTTTATTTTTCTCTCGATGCCGGGTCTGAGAATTTTAATTACCACCGCATCACCGTTTGTCAGGGTGGCGGCATGAACCTGTGCAATCGAGGCCGAGGCCAGTGGTTGTTCCTCAACTTCTGCAAAACCATTTCGCAAATCCAGATCTAATTGTTCCTGAATCACAGATTTGGCTTGTTGCCAACTGATCGGTTCGACATCGTCTTGAAGTTTGCCCAATGCCTGTGCAATATCCGCGGGGATTAAATCGGGTCGGGTGGACAAGGTTTGCCCGAGCTTAATAAATATGGGGCCCAGCTCTTCCAGCGCCAAACGCAAGCGTTCACCCGGACGCATGTTTTTGACGCCTTTTTTACCGAAAGGCGCGAGTAAATTCACCAGGTTAAAAAAACCAAAACGGCCGTTATTGACCAGTGAAGGAATGCGATAAGCGGCTAAGGTGTGGCTTATTTTAATGAAACGAAACAGTTTCATGGGTCCTGACTCAGCAGAGCCTTAATCCGACGTTCCAGGCGTACCACATCGGCCTGTAAATCATCCACATCATCTAAGAACTGGTCCATTTCCGCCGGAGCAATCAAACTGCGGTCCTCATGCACTAAAAAATCATGCACATTTCGTTGCAGGCTGGCACCCAGCTGCTGTCCTTGTTGACGAAGTTTTTGTAAACCTTGCGACAGATGATAACCGGCGGTTTCACCGAATACATCACACAAGGCTTGTTCATGATCAGGATCCAGGTTTTTTAAAAAATCAGCGATAAACTGGCCCAAACCCGCATCGCCCTGAATGTCAACCTGATCCAGACCGGCGATGTGCTGGTTATTGGCCATGGCAAACAAGGCGGTTGGTTTACCGGTGATGGTGGTGTCGGCTTGCTGATCTTGTGCACCGGTGACTTCAATACCGGATTCGGTTATATGCATATGCAGATGCGGGCCAATGGGTTGAATATTCAAAGCCACCCGTTTGCCGATGTGGGGTTTTAAAGTTTTTAATGCATTCGGATCATATTGAATGGCACGGTTAATGGCTTTGTCCAGTAGCACTGCTGTGGGTGATTTCATAGCTTATATCCACTGTGAATGGCGACAATGCCGGCACTAAGATTCTGGTAACGACACATCTCAAGACCGGCTTGTTCAAACATGGCTTTGAGTTGTTCCTGATCGGGATGTTTTTCAATGGATTCCACTAAATACTGATAAGAGTCCCGATCGCCGGTGACCCGGTGACCGATTTCAGGCAGCAGTTTAAAAGAATACAGCTCATACAGTTTCTTCAAAACCGGCTGTGTGACTTTGGAAAATTCCAACACCAGCGCCTTACCGCCCGGTTTTAACACCCGGTGCATTTCATTAAGGGCCTGTTGCTTGTCGGTCACATTGCGTAACCCAAAGGCCATGGTGATGGCATCAAAGTGGTTGTCATCATAAGGCAATTGTTCTGCGTTCATTTGCTGACAGCTGAACCGACCATAAAATCCGGCATCAATCAAACGCGCTTCACCGACATCCAGCATCGCCTGATTGATGTCACCCAGCACCACATGGCCTTCAGTGCCGATTTGTGCCATCAATAATTGTGCAATGTCACCGGTGCCGCCGGCCAGGTCCAGCACATGATGGCCTTTCTGAATCCCGGAGGTGGCCACAAAGTGACGTTTCCACAGCCGGTGAATACCGCCCGACATTAAATCATTCATCAGGTCATAACGGCTCGCCACCGAAGTGAACACTTGCTCAACCAGGTGCTGTTTATCTTGTTTGGCTACCTGGCGAAAGCCAAAATCCGTGGTTTCATGCGTCATTGTCAGACTCCCGGGGTAATTCTTCATGATTCAGTTCACAGCGTTTGAGGCGAATCAGCGCCGAAATATCTTCATCACCGTATCCGGCTTCCGATAAACGCTTGTAATCCTCAATGCTTCTTTCCACCAATGGCAACGAAGCGTCCATGTTATGCAGGGTGGATTGGCAAATATGTAAATCTTTAAGTAATAGGTCGAGTTTAAAACCAATGTTAAATTCATCTTTAATCATGGTTTGTCCACGATTTTCCAAAAACCAGTTCCCGGCCGCACCGGCACTCAGGACTTCCACCACTTTTTTCACATCCAGTTTGCATTGTTCGGCCATGGCCAGAGATGAGCACACAGCTTGTGCCACCCCGGCAACCATCACCTGGTTGACAGCTTTGGTGGCCTGACCCTGGCCGACCTTGCCCATGTGGGTAATTTGACTGCCAATGGCCGAGAAAATATCAGCAGCCCGTTTGTAGGTGTCACGGTCACCACCCACCATAATGGATAAGGAGCCCTTTTTAGCACCTTCAACCCCACCGGACACCGGCGCATCTAAAAAGCCGATGCCGTTGGCGGCCAAATCATCACTGATGGATTGGGCAGTTTGGGGTGATACTGTGGAGCAATCAATCACTACTGAGCCGGGTTTCATCTGAGGAATGAGGTCACAGACAATGGTTTTTAAATCATTGTCAGCAGAGACGCAAGTCAGTACACAATCAGCCGCACCAAATAAAGCGGCATCATCTTCAAAAGGTGTTAGATTTAATTCTTTTTCCATGGCCTGGGCTTTGCCACGGGTGCGGTTTTTAACGCCCAGCAAGAGATTTTGTTTGTGTAGATTGCGTGCCATGGGGCGGCCCATGGCGCCCAAGCCATACACCACGACCTGGTTGAGTTTATCAAGGGTCATTGATAATTGGTTTCCGTTAATGCAAAGAAGGGCTATTATAACCGATAGACCAACAGATTTAAGTTTTTCACATCCTTGTGATGACTTGTGTCAAGCTTTAGCCTTCAACGGCGGTGATGTAAAGTTCCACCCGGCGATTTTGGGCACGACCGGCGGCGGTGTTATTGTCTGCAATGGGTTGGGTTTCACCCATGCCAATCACCGTTAACCGGTTGCCGGGTATACCGCGGTTTTCTAAATAAGCAGCCACACTGTTGGCGCGGCGTTGGGATAAGGTCATGTTGTACTGGTCATTGCCGGTGGAGTCGGTATGACCAATGACGTCCAGTTGGGTGTCCTTGTATTTATACAACACCTTACCCACAGAGTCTAAGGTGTCATAAAACTCATTTTTAATCAGGTATTCATCGGTGTTAAAAGTGATGTTACTCGGCATAATCAATTGAATTTGATCACCATCACGTACCACGCGGACACCGGTGCCTTCCAGTTCTTCGCGCAGTTCTTTTTCCTGGTGGTCCATATAGGCACCCACCCCGGCGCCAATGGCCGCACAACCGGCCGCGGCATTGCGAGCTGACTTAGAATTTCGGGTGGCACCAATTAAACCACAAACCACCGCACCGGCGGCACCGTATTTAACACTTTTACGGACTTTTTCTTCACCGGTGTAAGGATCGGTGGTGGTACAGGCAGAGATCAAGGCAACCAAAATAGCCGTTATTATTATTCTAAACATAAAAAGCTCCAACAGGGTTTTAAAGAGGTCACATTAACCAATGGCAGTTAAAGATTCGGTTAAAAATACCGAAAAAAATCAATAAGTAACGTTTGTTTTACATCTGGTCAGAGCGAATGGCCGGTTGTCGCTGTACTTTTAGCAACGGCCTGATTTCGCTCATCGGTATGCCCCGGGTGTATTGCAGGTAATAATATTTTTGAAATAAGTCTTCTTCAGTGATTAAAATGGTGTCGAATTGTTGTTGGTATTCATCGCGTTTAATCGAAGTCCACTCAGTGGCATCCACCCTGGAATGAGGGTCCTGGTAGGTGACTTCTTCAATTAAGTCAGGTTCAAACTCAATATCCGAGTCGGTGGGATAGCGTAAATAATAACGGCCTGTCTCATCAAGCAAGACCTGCAACTGGCAAAATGGTTTAAAGCCATGGTATTCGTTGTCGTTAAGAGGGCTTTGTTTTAAAAACACCAGAAACCGTTGACCTTCGTTTTCACGGTCCGGATAGTAACATTGGTAATCCTCAAACCCCTTGGCGCTGACAATCAATAAATCGTTCTTATTCACCCCTTTATAAGGCACCCTGACAGTCAGAAAAGCCTGACCCTGCGCGTTAAGTTCGCGGGTTTTCTGGTAATCAATATTGACCACCTGGGCCAAAGCCACCACATCCGCCCATTCAGCCGCTTGCTGCAGCGAGGTGAATTCAATGGGTTTGGGCGTATTGTAATCAAATTGAAAATCCGGGTTGGATTCAGGCAGCAAATTCTGAGCACTCAGCACAGGACTTAGCAACAGTGTGGTCAGTAGAATAATAACGTGTGTTTGCATGGTATTAATTAATTTTGGCAATGGATTGACCTAATTGGACAGTGTCACCGGCTTTGAGTTCGCTGTTAAAAGTGATGCTGTCTTGAGGGAATAATAAAACAATGGTGGAGCCCATGTTAAACCGGCCCATTTCATCGCCTTTGCGGTATTCAGTCTTACCTTGAGGTGCTAAAGTCACCGGCTTTGAAGCATAAGGTGGGGTAATCACGCCGTTGCTGACGGTTTCAATGCTGGATACAAAAATGGCCCCAACATACACATATGCCAGCGGTCCCAAATCAGTATCCAAAAGGTTAACCAGGCGTTCATTACGGGCGAATAAACGGGGGATTTCCCGGGTGGTCCAGTCAGCCACACTGAATAACCGGCCGGGAATATGGCGCATATTTTTTAATCGGCAATCGATGGGGGCATGCATGCGGTGGTAATCCCGGGGTGATAAATAAATGGTGATAAACTGGCCGTTGCGAAAGTTGGCATCAATGTCGGTGGCCAACAGTTCTTTAACACTGTAGCTGTGATTCTTGGCCTGGATAATCCGGCCTTGCTTTATTTCACCCAGTTGTGACACCACGCCGTCCACCGGTGAAATAATCCGCTCACTGCGTGCATCGATGGGGCGGGCATCGGCTTTGAGGGCACGGGTGAAAAAAGCATTAAAATGCGGATAGCTCTCAATGTCTGGGTCAGCCGCTTCATTCAGGTTAATGTTAAACTTTTTTACCATGGTGTTGATGGTGAAGTTTTTGATTGGCTTAACCCGAATACGCATCAAATAATACATCAGCCTTGATAACAACCGATGCGGCAAAATGTATTGAAAAAACAGGGCAATTTTACCCATCATTGCACCAGTTTTTGTAAGTCAGCGGTGATCACGTCCACTTCATGAGGGGTGGTGAAGATGCCCACCCTTTGGGCCTCTTTATTGAGCACAAACCAGGCTGCGGTGTGGTCCACTTGATAGGCCTTGTCGCCCGGTTTATGGTCTTCCACCTGATAAGCGACGCCCAAGGTGGCAGCCAGTTTTTTTAAATTTTCAGGGTCTGCGGTATAGGCCTTAAAATCAGGGTTAAAGTAGGCAATGTATTCCTTTAACACTTCCGGTGTATCACGTTCAGGATCCACTGATATAAACACAAAATTGGGCGTCGGTTGGTTATTTTGTTCGAGTTTTTTATTGATTTTCTGCATATCCAGCAAGGTGGTCGGACAAATGTCCGGACAATGGGTGAAACCAAAAAACAACACACTGTACTGACCGGCCAGGTCTTTGATTGAGACGGTTTCACCGTTTTTACTGATGAGTTCAAGATCTTCCAGAGCCAATGGTTGCGGGAAAACCTTGAGGCTTTCAAATTCAAGTTCCTGTAATCGGTCGCCATTGCCGTTTTGACATGCCACCGCAAACAATAAAAAAAACACCGGTAAAAATAGCCGCATGAGATAACTCCAAGATTAATTAATGATTGCCAATTGGCCCAAAAAGAGGCATTGTAATATGATTTGGTTAATTCAGCGATTTCAAGTATGCGTTTTATGGATTTATTT
>CAZLAW010000036.1:0-17864 GCA_964557625.1 uncultured Marinicella sp. | reverse complement strand
TATCGGCGATTGCTGATGATTTAGGTTATACCTATGAATCGGTGGATTATCGTGATTTATTGGATCAACCGGATAAGCGGGTCGAACGCTTAGTGGCTCGTATCAGTGACTGTGATGACGACATCATCTTGGTCGGTTCTAGTGTAGTATATTGAACTAATATGCCCTATGAGTGAATCATAAAACAGTCAGCTACAAGGCTTGTTTTCGCAGTAATAGTTAGTCTTATTGCCAGGAAACATAACGCCGTAGATGACTGTTTTAGGGTTCACCCTTAGGGAAACCGCCACAAGCCTCATTACGGCGTTATCGTTCTTGATAAGGACTAAGGCCATTATCTGCAAACGATGCCTTGCTATGAGACTTGTGACGGTCTCTCATAAGACATATTATTTCAATACACTACACCAGTATGGGCGGCTATGTCAGTGTCGCTGCAGCCTGTGAACTGGCAGAGCATAAAAACGATTCACAACAACGCATGAAGGGGCTGTTTCTGATGGTGCCGGCGGTGTATTTACCCGGTTACGGGCGACAGGATTTTTCGGCTGAGTTGCCCGCCATGTGCATTGTACATGCCTGGGGTGATGATATCGTGCCTTATGAGCATAGTTTACGTCTGGCACAACAGCATCAGGCGGATTATCATGTATTTAAAGGAGGGCACCGTTTAAGCGAGCCCCTTAAACAGGTCAAACAGGTGTTTTAAAATTTTTTACAAGGCAGGCTATAATTAAATTATGTGTGGTGCTTTTTTCGTGGAAAATAATCAGGGAATGCAAAAGCTGACGGCGGCTTTGGGTGTGCCTGAGCTGGAATCTCGCGGTATTCGGGTGCCGGCATCGATGGTACAGATTGTGACGGAGCCTGAGATTAATCAGCGTCAATTGGAAGAGGCTAAATGGTGGTTGTTACTGGATAAAACCGGCAAGCCCAATTATCAGTATGCCACCTTTAACAGCCGCTCAGATAAATTGTACAGTTCCAGGCTCACCAAAAATCTATTCAAATCTTCACGCTGTATATTACCGGCTTCCGGCGTGATTGAAGGTCAGAATAAACAATACCACAATTTAACGTCAAGTCACTGTGCGGTCGCTTTGGGTGGATTGTATAAACGTTATCAAATCGGCGATCAGCAGCTGACCACCACCTCGGTTATTACCGGTCCGCCCAACCCGAAGTTTGACGGTATCCATGAAAAATCAACACCGCTGATGCTGGATTGGCAGGATGAGAGCTTAATCAATATGTGGCTTGATCCCAGTTTGACGGATAGTGAGGCCTTGCGTCACTTATTAAATGGTGAGTTACTGATGCCAATGACAGCGACACCCATTCAAGGTGCCCGTGATTTATCCGAGCGAGGTGAAGCGGTGAATTTGTCCGCGGATTGAACTAAGTAGAAAGGGTTTTACCCAACATACCGCCTAAGATAATGTTTTTACGCAAAAGCAATAAAAGTTCGTCTCAAAAACGCTGGGTGCCGGCCTGCGCCGGCACGGTTTAAAAACTTTGGGCTTGCCGTCGCAGGACGGCATCCAGTGTCTTAAAGACGGATGGGTTTTGCGCTGGAGCGGGGATTCATGTATGATAATTATTCACTTATGTGGAGGAAACCTATGAAAAAAAAGCAACTTTTAGCTGTTTTAATACTATTGTCTTTTAGTACTCTGGTGCTGGCTGATCCGTTTTTCGGTTATGGTTGGGGTGGTGGCATTATTGGTCTGATTATTTTAATTCTGGATATTATTGCTATTGTTGAGATTGTCGGATCGGGTAAGTCCACCGGTGAGAAAGTGTTATGGATTGTGGTGATTCTGTTACTGCCTTTAATCGGTTTAATCCTCTATTATTTATTGGGCCGTTAAGGCAGACACGGTTTGGTTAAGCGACTTTTTTTCAGCAAGAAACTGTTGGTATTGACTGTAATCGGGGTCTGCATCTTGCCAGTAGTTCTCTAATATAGCGATGACTTGATTGGCCTGTGCGTACTCTTTTTGGGCTTTTAAAATTTTAAGTTTCAATAGCAGGATTTCGGCAAAGCGTGGTCTGGCAATGAGCACTTCATCAATCAGTTCAAGGGCTTGTTGGTATTCGCCGGCCAGATAAAGCGTGTCGGCTTTTTCATACATAAATTCTTCAATAATTTTTCGGTCTTTTAAGGCGATGAAAGATTGTTTGGATTCTTTGATCGCCTTATTATGGGCTGTGACGGCCTGATCGTACTGCCGATTAAGTCGATATAAAATGGCTGCATAATTGTCGATAAACTGTTGATAAATGGAGGCTTTGAATTCAGTAATGGCACGCCGACCTGTATCAAGGTTTCGAGCGATGTGTTCAGCATCATCTAAAAAATCATAATAGGCCAGCTCGATAAACACCAGCATTTTATTAAACGGGTCTTCGGTGCTTTGTTTGAGTTTATCTAATTCATCTCGTGCGGTATCAATTTGTCCTACCAAAGTCAGGTAAGTAATGCGTTTACCGTGATAATTCATAATATGTGAAATGTGCGAGAGGGTTTTTTGTGAATCTTCTTTGGCGGCTTCTATGTTATCCAGAACCTTCTGAATTTGACCCTTTTGAAAATACATTTGTTCTAAGGCCAATGAAATGTTGTAGTGCTGCTGGCTGTTTTTAGCCTGCTGTTTTAATGCGATGAGCTGGGAAATGGCGTCATCCGGATCCTCGTACAAGCCTTTATTTAAGGCAAACTCAATTGCGGCCTCAATGTCATTATGATTGGTTAATACCGCTTGTTCAAAAACCGCCGTGGCGCTTTTATAATCACCTTGTCGCTGTAATACATCACCTAAACTCAACAGACCTGCTTTGTGATTAGGGTGATGGCTTAAAAAGGCACGAATGGCATCTTCAGCCAGGTCATATTGTTCTTTTAAAATATACACCTGTGATAAGCGCAGGAGGTTTTTATTGTGGGGTTCAATCTGTTTAAGCTGTTTAAAGACTTGTTCGGCGTCATTAAGTCGATGGCCTTTGATGACTAAATTATTGCCCAGTAAAAATAATGCTTCGGCACTGTTTGGGTATTCCCTGACCCAATTTTCCAATACCTTGATGGCCTTGTCTTCTTCACCTTCCATGGCATATAGGTTGGCAGTAACCAGATAAACATCCTCTGAATAAAGTTTAAAATCATACTCCAGGGCTTTTTGTGCCATAAATCGCGCATTTTCAAATTGGCCCATATCACGATACATGCGCATTTGTAATACGTAAGCTTCTGCCAGGTATGGATCGGCTTTTATGGCGAGTTTTAATGACTCAATGGCTTTGGGAAAATTATTTTCAAAGGCTTCAATCCATAATGAATTAATCAGAAATTGGATTGCTTGAATATTGGTGGAAATATGATCCCGGATGGCTAATTGCGGTATCTTATTGGATGCGTCTTCATTGTCAGCCAGAATCAGGTTCAGTAAATCAGCAGAAATATAATCAAGCGCCAACAGTATATTATTGGTTTGATGGCTGATTTTTTTAACCATTTGCCCGGTCAGAACATTGTACAAAGATGCTTCAAAAGTATAGCCGTTGTCTTGTTGCGAAAATTGACCGCGAATGAGCCATTGTGAAGAACGGTTTTCGGCTATTTGTCGTGCCAGTGGCAGGGGCTCGCCAATGGCATTTTCATAACCTTTATCCTGAAGTGCAAATCGCACGGCATCAGAATCAAAAGGCGTTTCAACAGACACATAGGGTGTACGCTTTAAATCTTTTGCCAGTAGCCAGGCAGCACCGTAGCGTAACCAGTCATTATCCGTGTGGGTATCATCATTGGTCCAGAAAAACAGGCTGACTTTTTGATTGAGATTTTGACGGGTATCATGAAGATTCAAATAACCGCCCGATGGTGTGACTTGTTTTAAGTTAACGGATTTGTTTAAGGGTGACAGTGACTTTGAATCGGAGGGTGTTGTGCCACCAAAATAAATGGCAATAATCAGTGCCAGTACCAGATTGATGGCACTAAACACGGATTGGCCCCAGGTCCATTCATCTTTACCCGGCTGTCCATGTGCCCAGGCAATATATACGTCACTGGGAATTAAACACAGTAAGACAATAAATACAAAGGCTGAAAAGTCAGGTATTAATGTAAAGCGACCACTCATCCAGTCAGCGATTTCAACACACAGCCATAACCCGGCCACATAGACGCCCAAAATTTGTGGAACGCGTCTGTGCATGAGGGTTTTGATGAGTTCAGATTGTGCCATGTGGTTCCATCAAGTCGCGAAAAAAGTCATTATACAAGCCCATATGCGCAATACCGGTAAACAAATTAAAAAAAATTTTGGTGTAGCGGTCGTGGCGTAATTTCATATCAAACAAAAAAGGGGCCTGATGACCCCTCATAAACTTAATGGTAATACCGAGTTACCAGCCTCGTGACTTTCTGGACTTACGATAACGCCTGTTACGGACACGACTGGTGGCTTCCTGATCTTTAATTTTGTTCCAGTCGTCCATGGAAAAGGATTCATTTTTGGCATACACCATACGTGTGCGGCAAAAATCCATGTATTCCAGTAAAGTGTTTTCAATTTCATCCATGGTGTTGTCGATAACGATGCAATCATCCACGTAGCCAATGCCCGGAATATGGTCAGGTATAACATCGCTGTCGTCAACGAAATAACGAATGGTGGCGTTGATTTGTTGTTTGCTGTTGTCGTCCAGCTGCTAGGAATTGTCTTCAATCATATTAATCATCGATTCCAAACCGGTGATTTGATTGAGAACATAAGCATCCTGACTTTGGCCGTGAATCATCTGGATTTTTTCCCGGGCCTGGCGTAAATCATTGTCATTAATGTTGGTGCCATGCTCTTGGATAAACTGGTCAAAATGTTGTTTTACTTGCTCGTCGATGTTGACAGAAATGGATGTCATATTACTCCCCTAAATTGATTGATAAAACATTATACCGTAATTTTACCAATCTCAATTATTTACTGATAATTTTGAGCGTCGATGCCGTAACCGACTGGCGGTTTCCTGTTGTTTTATTTTGGCCCACTCAGTGCGATTATGACATTTGTTTTTGCCATAAACGCGGCGCGTGTTCTGAAAATCTGTGAAATCCTGCAATTCCCGGTCAAGGTATTCTTTGGTGTTGTTGATAACGATACAATCATCCAGATAGCCTAAACCCGGTGTGCTGTCAGGTATAATGTCATCTTCATTTAAAAAATAGGCCAAAGCCGCATTAATACGTTGTGCTTTATCAGCAGGCATCTGCCAATCGGGATCACTCAGCATATGTATCATGGATGTTAAATCACTCAGGTGCTTTAACAAAGTATCATCTTCACGAGTTTGATAAAGACTGTTTATTTTTTCCAGTGAATTCTGAATGGCCTGGCGATTTAAGACAACGTCACTGGCAGTGATCAGTTGATTAAAATGCCTCTTTATTGATGCATTAATTTCGATGGTTAGCTGTTGCATGAATGGCTCCGTTCAAAAATAATTATTTTAAACAAAGCCAATAAAAATTAAATCTGCCGGAAGTCACGAAATCAAAAAAACTGTTGAGGACCCCAACGGGTGTGTTTATTGACAGCAATGAGGTAAAAAAGCCTACTCCTGATTTGGCAGGGTTTCTTCCACATCAATAATTTCAATGTCATCTAATTTCACATTTCCCTGGCCAAATGAAAAATCATAGTCGTAGATAAAATTGTCCACTTGCTGACGCACTTCTTGGCCGGTGACGGTCATGCCTGAATTAAGCTGAATGGTAAGAAAAGGGGGGATATAACCTTTGATATGGGTACCGGTAAACTTCAGGCTTTTTTTCCAGGCTTCACGTCGCAATAAGGTTGGATAATGGCCGTAGGTTTCGCTGAGTTGGGCTTTGAGTTCTTCAGCGGCTTTGAGTTGTTCCGGTTGGCTGATTTTTGTGAGGTTGCTCATAATCGCTTTCAGAAAATCACTGTTGGGGATTTGCTTCATATCCAACAATTTGAACCAGGCCAGTGCAGAAACATAATCTTTATCTTGCATATGGTACAAAGCAATCAGTGACATCGCATACTGGTTGCCATATTCAGCGGCGCGGGTGAAGTGTTTTAAGGCAGATTGTCGAAAACCGTCTTTGTCGTCTTTGAGCCCTTTGGCCAGGTAATATTGATCCGGTTTAATCAGTTGACCACTGTCATCAAAATGAAGGCCGTATTCGGCATGGCTGACACTAAACAGTCCGGCTAAACAGATAAATAATAACAATCGCATGGGGGTTTGGGTATTTCAATGGAAGCATTATTTTAATACAAATCAGCCGTAATATAAAGCCGCAGCCAGATACTGATGGTCATGAGATAAACTGATTATGTGAGGTAATGTATGACCTGTGACCGGATGAACCAGTATCGGCGCCCCCGGTTTTACGTATCCCGGCATGGCCTGGTCTGGTCTGATAATTTCGGCGTTAATGTGGTGTTTTTTCAGTAATGACTGGGCCATTGCCCGGACCGCTTGAGATTGATGTTGGTAATTTTTCAGGTTTGCTTGACGTTCGATCAGGCTGTCGATATGCGGCCATTTATGTGGATTAAGGCAAGCCAGACAATGAACCACGGTTTTATCCGGCCACTCAAAGCGAAGTGTCAGGCTGTGGTGTTTAAACGTTATGTCAGCGGATAAAAAATGATTATGGTTGTGATGCAAATTGCTTAAAGCAGCGTCTGATAACGCAAATGCCACCGGAGAAAATGTTAAGGTGGGGTCGACTCTTTGTACCGCTTTAAAGGCGGCTTCTTTGGCCGCCCATAAACTCGATAAATAGCCATTAGGCTGGCTGGCCTTCGATAAGTGTTGCTGTTCTTGTGGGGTGAGAATGCGTTGAATCAGTCGTTGGTTGAGGTATTTGTTCTCATCGAACTGAAAATCAACAATGTCATTACCGATCATGCTGTCTATTTTGATGTCGGGTGTTTGGCAAAGTGCGCTGCTTCCATTTGTTCTAAAGTGCTGATGATTTGGCTGGCGGCTGCGCGCATGGCACGACGACCTTGTTGTTCACTATCAATGGTTTGCAGCTTCATTTTAATGTGAAATCGTTCACCTTTGTCGGGCATTTTACTGGCTATCCGTTGATTATCACCGCGTAAATAAACACACAACACCTGATTTAAATGACTGTCCATATGCAGTTTACCCACACCGTAGATATAATTTTCACTGTCCACACGGCCGCTTTTGCTGCGGCGGCCTTCGGGGAAAATCATCACATAATGGCCATGATCCAGTAAATAAGCGGCTTTGTTCATGGTTTGTTTGGCCTTTTCCGGGTCTTCGTCAATTAAAATACACTTGCCCAGATAGCAAATTACACGGTACAAGACACTTTCTTGTACATTGCGGGCATTGGGCAGGTTCCAGCAGAAGGTTCTAAAGTGAAGCAAATAAGAGCCCATGGAAGAGAACGCCCAGGCCAATAATAAAGAATCAATGTAGGTCAGGTGATTGGGACAAATAAGTAAACCCGACGGGTTTTTTTGCGAGATCTGTTTAAATTGCCGGCGGATTGAATGCAACTCATGAATGCGGTAGTTTTTGATGTATTTCATCCACAGTACCACTAAAATGTACAGTAAGGGCATGCACAGATAGGCCACCACTTTTTGCACAACTAAAGGCCAGCGTTGTCGACGGGACAGTTTCATGGGGTGGGAAAATACGGCATCTTGTGATTGCTTGACAAGATGCCGTAAAGATATCAGGTTTTGGCTTTAATGACAGTGACGGCATCGCCCATGGTGCGGATTTTATCGGCTTCTTCGTCACTCACTTCGATGTCAAATTCATCTTCAAAATCAATCACGATGTCCACCAATCGGGCTGAGTTTATTTGCAGATCTTCTAAAAAGCTGGTTTCTGCGGTGGCGTTTTCTAAGGCTTCTTTGTTTTTACAATAGGGTGAAACAATTTCTTTCACTTGTTCAAATACGTCGTTACTCATAATAATTCCTCAAGGATTAAATGTTTTAAATAGGGTACAGGCGTTGACATCACCAAAACCAAAACTGGCTTTGGCTAAAATCCGGGCATCGCTGTCTTCGGTTGTGTGGACAATGCAATCGGCATAGGGTTCTAAGTCCGGATGTAAATCTTCACAGTTAATAGACCCATGCACAAATCCGCGGCTTAATTGTAACACGGATGCCACACATTCCAGTCCGCCGGCGGCACCGAGTGCATGTCCGATAAGCGACTTAGTGGCATTCACTTTAGGCATTTGCTTTGGCTCACAAGCAAGGGCTTGCTGCCAGTTTTTAATTTCATAAGGATCGGCCATGGTGGCGGTTAAATGACCGTTGATTAAATCCACGTCTGAGCCATTAATGCCGGCGAGGTTTAAAGCGCTTTGGATACAACGCTGAACACCGGTGGGATTCGGGAAGGTGATGCTGCCGCCATTGCGCTGGCCGCCGCAGTTAACCGCCACGCCAATCACTTCGGCATAAATATCGGCGCCACGCGCCAGTGCGCTGTCCAGAGATTCCAGCATCAACATACCGGCACCGGAGCCGGGCACAAAGCCCACCGCCGAGGCGCTCATGGGTCGCGAGGCTTCTGTGGGCTTGTCATTATATCCACGGGCTAAAACCCGCATGGCATCGAAACCGGCCCAGCTGTATTTTGAGGCGCCTTCGGTACCACCCACCAGCATACGTTTGGTCTGACCTGATTGTATTTTATGAAAGCCTTCAACAACCGCTTCGGTACCGGTGGTACAGGCGCTGGAGTTAGTGGTGACCTGACCACCCAAGCCCAGTAAGCCGCCAATATTGGCACTGCTGGAGCTGGCCATCACCTGTTCGACCATGGTGGAGCCGAGGCGTTTAACCCGGCCTTTATCCACCAGCGGAATCAGCTTTTTTCCAATGGTGTCAAGGCCGCTGATACCGGTACCGATAATGGCGCCGGTGTCCCAATCCGGTTCATCACCGGGCTCAGGCATACCCGCATCACGCCAGCAATCAATGGCGGCAACGGCACCAAATATCATGGCCTCGTTCATGGCCAGTAAGGATTCTTCGCTGAGGTAATCCTCTTTAATGTCGTCAATGCCTTGCGGAATACCACCCACCTGACAGGCGAAATTGGCTTCGGCCAGATGTTCATGGTGTTGAATTCCCGACACGCCGTTTCTTAAAGCCTGTTCATAGTTGTCCAGACCATGGCCATTGGGGGCGACCACGCCCATGCCAGTGATGACCACACGGTGTTGATTATTGCTCATTGTTTACGCACTCCCATGCCCGAAATAACACAACTGGCGACCAATTCATTGTCGGCATTGTGCATATTGACACGGGCTTTTAATTTCATCCGACGCCAGAATATTTTTTCAGCGCGGATGGTGACTTGTTCCCCGGGATAAACCGGGCGACTGAATTCGACTTCGGCATCGCTGAACAGAGTCAGCCATTGGTCGAGTTCGGATTGATCTAATTGTAAGGACAATAAATATAACCCATAGGCAACCACACCGGTTTGTGCCATGGTTTCGAGTAAGATAACACCCGGTGTGACCGGTTGACCCGGAAAGTGGCCGGCGTAAAAAGATTCATCTTCCTTGAAGGTGTATTGGCCGACAATACCGTCCTCATTCACTGAGACAATGTTATCAATAAAACGAAATGGCGCCTGCTGCGGCACCAAATCCAGAATCTGCTGATGGCTTAAGGCTTGGCTCATGTCAGCTGGCCTCCGAGTGATTGTTCGCTTTCATGGGGATAATCCCGGTATTGAATATTTTTAAAGATGCCTGCTTTGGCATCGTTAATGGTGTAAATTTCCTGGTCATCGACAAACACTTTCGCCGAGCCGATGGCAATCGCCGCATCCTGCGCGGCCATATTGGAAAAGCGTTTAATGTCAATTTCATAGCGCACCACTTTATTATGCGGTCTGATCTGACCAAAAAACTCTATGGCACCGGCACCCAAGGCCCGTCCTGCGCCTTTACCGCCGCGGATAATGGCATAAAAACCAATCAGCTGCCACACGGCATCGACGCCAAGACAGCCCGGCTGCACCGGATCCTGACGAAAATGGCACTGAAAGAACCAATCATCCAGGGAAATATCCTGTTCAGCGACAATTCGGCCACGTTTGCCTTTGTGCGAGATTTCAGTGATGCGATCAAACATCAGCATCGGCGGTGAGGGCAGTAAACCACAGCCTTCGATGGGCGGGTCTTCAATCAGATCACCCCAGGAATAGGCCAGTAATTCATCTTTGCTGAAAGATGTCCGTTGTAAAAAGTCCTGATACTTAATTCTCATGTTGTTTCTCCAACGGCGATGGTCATACCGCCCCATGTCAGTCCGGCGCCGACCACAATTAAGCTAATGTAATCGCCGGCTTTAAATAAATCCCAGTTTTGCGACAGTACCGAAGGTGCGCCGGCGGCACCGCAGTTACCGAATTGATCGACGTTGTATAAATGTTTATTGTCCTGAATACCGAGCTTTTTGCACACTGATTGCAACATGGTTAAATTGGCCTGGTGGCTGATAAAATAATGCGCATTGAGGGCTTCTTTGGTTTGTTGTTGTAAGTGCTTAAAGGTGGCCACGGTTTTTTTAATGGCAAATTTTTGTACCGACAGACCGTCCTGGTAGAAATGGTCACCGGTTTTTGTTTGCACCTTATCCCACCCACTCGGATCAGAGGTCATATAGGTATCGCTAACAGACATCTCTGCTGGATGTTTTTTTGAAAATACCACGGCAGCCGCACCATCACCAATGAGCACAGCGGTGCGGCGATCACTGAAATCGGTGGTGGTGGTCCAGCTTTCAGGAATCACCGACAGCACATAATCCGGCATGGCATCGGCATGCATGTTGTTTAAAAAATGGACATGTGAAGCAAAACTGGAGCAGGCTGACGTGATATCAACGGTAAAGGCATCAATACCGGCTTGAGCGGCGATCACACTGGCATTGGCGGGCAAGGAAAAGGCCGGGGCACAGGTGGCTGAAACCACCATACCAATGTCCTGTTTTTCAATGCCGGCGCGTTGCAAGGCCATCTTAATGGCTTTAGCACCCATTTCGGCGCTGCTTTCGTTGACCTTAGTTTCACCAATTTTTTGGTTTTTGCTTTGTTTTAAATCGTCTAAATCCATGACTGTGTGGCGTTTTTTAATACCGACACGTTCGATAATCCATTCATCACTGGTTTCTATGCCCAAAGATTCTAAAAAGGCATTATCAATGATATTGTCGGGGTGGTAATGGCCGGCGCCATGAATATACAGCATAATAATCCTTTAAAAAGAGGCGATTTGTTCGCCGCCATCAGCACGGATTAGGGCGCCGTTAATCCACTGGGCTTCATCACGGGCCAGTAAAGACACCACATCCGCCACATCTTCCGGGGTGGTCAGGCGTTTAAAAGGGTTTTTCAGGCGCGCCACAGATTTCATCCGGTCACTGCCGGGAATCGCTTGCAGGGCTTTGGTGTCGGTGACACCGGCCTGAATAATGTTGGAGCGAATGCCTTGGGGTGCGAACTCTACGGCAATTGAGCGCGACACCGATTCTAAAGCCACTTTAGCGGCCGACACCGCTGCATAACCCCGCCAGGCCACGGTATTGCCTTCACTGGTTAAACCCAGGACCCGGGCATCATCGGCAAATAATTTCTGCTGGGACAGTTTTTGGGTCCAGGTCAGCAGACTGGTGCCCATGCTGTAAATGGTCCGGGCCATGTCTTCATCTTCAATCAGCATGTCGCTGTATTGGGGTGTTTCTAAGGGAAACACCTCACCCACGTCTTCCGCCATTAAATCTGACACAGCTTCATTAATTTTACTGGCATCGACACCCAGTTTTTCGGCTAATTTTTCAACAGCACCGGATTTATTGTTGGTATTTTCCTGGGGTGCAATCAGCTTTAAATTACCAAAGGCAATGGAATGTAACAAAACCCGGATTTTACCTTGCGTACCGAGGGTTTCGGTAAAGCCTGAGATTACTTTATCCATGCCACGTTCACTTAAGGCATCGACATTAAAGCTGATAAATTCGACGCCGGTGTTTTTAATGTCATCAAAGTCCTTATTGATTTGTTCCATGGCACCACGGCGATCGCGGTGAACAATACAGATGTTCATGCCTTGTGCGCTCAGTTTTTTGGCACTGGCCAAACCAAATCCGCTGGAACCGCCTAAAATAAGCGCCCAATGATTGTCACTAAATATCTTCATGTGTTGTCCCCGACAAATTGATTTATGATTTAAACGCTTTGTGCGCACTCTTCAGGTTTATCACTGATGTGATATTAACACCAATGGTTTTAAAGAAACCGCGTAACGGGCGGTTAGGACCCAATTCCAGAATTTGTTGATCCTTGAGCAGATTCATATTATCACGCCATTTAACCGTGCCGCTGATTTGTTTAGCCAATGAATCGATCAATTGTTGTTTATCTGCTTTGTAAAACTCACCGAGGTAATTGGAAGCCACTTTCGGTAAGTTGGTTTCATTAATCTCGTCACTATAATCCTGTAAGAATGTATAAAATTCCTTTTCTACCGGTGCCATATAGCGTGAATGAAAAGCGGCACTGACTGTTAACGGAACCGCCCGAAATGATTGGCCTTCAAAATGATTTGTTAAGGCCTCAATGGTGTTGTCTAAGTCATCCTGGCGACCACTTAAGACCACTTGTTGCGCTGAATTATCGTTGGCGATATCGATGTTATGTTGTCTGGTGATTGAACCGATGACATCCAAATCAATGGTGTCCATAATAATGGCAGCCATGGCGCCTTGTTCATCGGCTTGATTCATCAGTTCTCCACGCCGTGCAACAATTTTTAGAGCAGTCTCAAAGGATAATACATCTGCGGCCACCAGCGCTGCATATTCGCCCAGTGAGTGACCGGCAAAATAATTAGCCGATAAATCATGGTGGGCTTTAAGCGCATTAAACATGGCGATTTCAGCGGTAAGGATACAGGGTTGGGTGTAATTCGTTTGGTTTAAAAGCTCACTGTCCTCATGACATATGGCATAGATATCAAAAGGCAGAACTTGATTGGCCGAGGCGAACACATCTGCTGATGGTGTATATTCTTCGATAAAATCTTTGGCCATGCCGTTTTTTTGGGCGCCTTGACCGGGAAATACAACCGCGTTAAAACTCATGATATTTAAAAGCAATAAGGAGGCATGAATTATGAGGATTATTCGCATTGGTTTCAAGCCATAACTTGTTTAATCAGTACAATAAAAGTCAAACAAACGTATGATATATAACAAAAAATTGGTCATCATTTTTACTGTCTTGACTAATACCCTCATGTGGTTTTAATTCTAATATGAACAGGACAAAATTGTTCCAGGTGTGCTTGGTCAGTATAATAATGATTTTAAAACGAATGAAATAATCATGAAAAATCTCTTTAGTGTGATCATAATAACCGGTTTATTGGCAGGGTGTTCGCCTGCCTATTACAACACCATGGAAAAATTCGGGGTGTATAAACGCGACATTCTGGTGGATCGGGTGGAGGATGCGCGGGATGCTCAGGAGGACACCAAAGAGCAATTTAATTCAGCTTTAGAGCAGTTTGGTTCGGTGGTTAACTATGATGGCGGTTCACTGGAAAAAATTTATAACCATTTGCAGTCTGAATATGACGACAGTGTCGCGGCGGCTGAGGATTTGAATGAACGCATTGATGATATTGAAAAAGTCGCCGAGGATTTGTTCGAAGAATGGCAAGATGAACTGAATGATTACAGCAATGCCAAAATGCGCCGTGACAGTGCCCAGCAATTACGAGAAACACGTAACAAATATAATCAACTTATTCGTGCCATGCGTCGTGCCGAGGATAAAATTCCACCGGTACTGGCAGTGTTCCAGGATCAGGTGCTGTATTTAAAGCATAACCTCAATGCACGTGCCATTTCAGCTCTACAGGATGAGTACATCAGCATTAAAACCGATGTCGCTGCACTGGTGGCTGAAATGGAACGTTCGATTGATGAAGCAAATACGTTTATTGATTCAATGGCTGAATAACAATCAATAAGAGATAATTATGTCACTTTCAGAGCCAGTTACTTTCTTTTTAATGACGCTCGTCTATTTGGGTTTTTTCTTTCTTTTATTGTGGTCTTTATATAGTGTGGTCACTTCATTGCGTTCAATCGCACAATCACAGCAACAAATGACCCACATTCAAGCTGAGATTTTAAAATCGCTCAGTCAGCGTCAAAAACATTAATTTTCATCGCCTTTCTGTGTTTTGTAGGTGGCTTGATACAGGCCGGATTGATGTGAGACGTTGATGATTTTGCAAAATAACTCGGCGGTTTTTTCGGTGTCATAAAGCGCTGAATGGGCCTGGTTGCTGTCCCATTCAATATCAGCGGCTTGTACGGCTCGAGCCAGTACTGTTTGACCGTAAGCCAGTGCGCCTAAAGTGACGGTGTCGAAACAACTAAAAGGGTGGAAGGGATTGCGTTTAATACCGGCACGTTCAGCTGCGGCATGCACAAAGCCTAAATCGAAATGGGCATTATGGCCCACCAGAACGGCTCTGGAGCAGCCTGTTTCTTTGATTTTTTTCCGTACCGGTGAAAAAATCTTACCCAAGGCGGCTTTTTCATCCAGGGCCATGCGAAGCGGATGGTTTAAATCTATGCCGGTCACTTCCAGGGATTTGGGATCAATATGTGAGCCTTCAAAAGGTTCCACATAAGCATTAATGGTTTCAACCGGTTTAATCAAACCGTCTTCATCCATGTCCAGAATAACGGCCGCAATTTCCAGCAGGGCATCGGTTTGGTTGTTAAACCCACCGGTTTCCACATCGACCACCACTGGTAAAAAACCACGAAAACGTCTTTTGATTTGGCTCATTGAACAGATTATTTGAAATAAGTGCTTATTGTAACAGGGTTAAGTCTAATTTATACTTTAAATGAATTGAATATAAATATATACTAAAGTATAATATCAGTATTATCTTAACTTGGAGTTGTTTATGAATATTAATCGTTGGATTCAGCGTTTAGCCGGTTTATTTGTATTATTAAGTTTATTGCTGGCACACATCACAGGTGATGTTAATTTATTGAAGCCCACATGGCTTTGGATTGCTTTTTTTGTCGGTTTTAATCTGTTTCAGTCCAGCTTTACCGGCTTTTGTCCACTGGCCAAAATTTTAAAAGCGGTTGGGGTTAGAGAGTAATCAAGTAGGATTATTCCAATAATACTAATGATTAATGAGATTCTCGTGTCAAGCACGAGAATGACGAACCTTGTAATTAAAATATAATCGTTATTATGTCACCCTCGTGAGTCTGTTTTAATTGCTTTAACTTAAACTTGGAAGTGAACATTTAAAAAGATCAACCACAAAGATCACAAAGAACACACAGCTTTCACAAAGATAAACATATTATAAGATTGACTTCGTGGTCTTTGTGAAAAACTTTGTGATCTCTGTGGTTATTTATTTAAAATCACGATGCGCGCAGATTGGCTTATTCCTGTGATTTTTCGATATAGCGATCAATCATTTGTTCTAACACGTCTAATGGCACAGCACCGCCGGACAGGATGGTGTCGTGGAATGTGCGTAAATCAAAGTCATTACCTAAGGCCTTTTCGGCTTTACGGCGCAGTTCCCAGATTTTAATTTCGCCGAGTTTATAGGACAGGGCCTGCGCCGGCCAACCGATATAGCGGTCTATTTCTGTGCGTACGTTGTGCTCAGACAAGGCGGTATTATCGCGCATTAAGTTAATCGCTTCTTCCCGGCTCATGCCCATGGCATGCATGCCGGTGTCTACCACCAGACGCATGGCGCGCCACATTTCGTAGGTCAGGCGGCCAAAATCAGAGTAGGGATCCTGGTAAAAGCCGACTTCTTTGGCCAGTTTTTCACAGTACAAGCCCCAGCCTTCGCCAAAGGCTGAAATATAACCGCGGCGGCGAAATGCCGGTAAATCATCCAGTTCCTGGGTCAGGGCGTTTTGTAAATGGTGTCCAGGAACCGCTTCGTGAAAGGTCAGCGCCTCTAAGTTATACAAAGGCCGTTTATCCAGGGCGTAGGTATTAACCCAGTATTCTCCCGGGCGGGTGGAATCAATCGGCGCACCGGAATAACGACCGGTGGTGTAGTTCGGCGCAAAAGCCGCCGGCACCGGTTTAACGGTGTAGGGTTGACGCGGTAGTTTTGTGAACAGTTGGGGCAGTTTACCGTCCATTTGCTTGGCGATATAGGACGCTTCTTTCAGCAGTTCTTCAGCAGTTTTCGGGTAAAAGCGTTCATCGGTGCGTAAAAACTGAATAAATTCGGCAAAGCTGTCATCAGTTTTTGGCGTGAATTCACCTTGTTCAATCAGTGATTCGATAATACCTTCCATCTCTGTACGAATTCGTTTGACTTCCTGTAAGCCAATTTGGTGGATTTCTTCCGGGCTTAAGTCCAGGGTGGTGTACTCCTTAATTTGTTGTTGGTAATACGCTTTGCCATCCGGTAAGTCATAAGCACCAATACTGGTACGGGTTTTTGGTAAATAGGTATTCACCATAAAGTCTTTAAATTTCTTAAAACTTGGATTAATTTCTTCTTTAATCAGTTTTTGTGCTTGTTTTTGATATTTTTTAAACTGCTGATTTGAAAGTTGCGCCGGTTTTTGTAAAAAAGGTTGATAGAAACTGGATTGAGTGACATCTTCTTCAATGTAGCCGTCAATAAATTCCGGGTAATGTTCTAAAATAACTCTGGGTTGGGTGAAACCCCGTTTTAGGCCATTTGTTAAGTTAGTAATATGCTGATTAACCACACGAGGAACCTGCTTTAAACGGCTGATGTAGTTATCAAAATCCTGACCAGTCTTAAAGCTTAAATAACGGTGCATGGTGGCCAGGCCCACATGAAAAGAGCTTTCCGAATTAATCGGTATCTGGTATTCCTTGGCGTCAATATCAGCGATTTGTTGTTGTAGATTGTCCAGTTGCATTTGCCGGGAAATCTGTTCCTGAAAGCTTAACCCATCAGGATTGATGGCCGCCAGCTCGTGCCTCAGTTGCGCCAGATCAGTGCGTACTTTTTGGTAATGGGCTTCTGACACATCATTGAGTTCACCGGCTTTGTCCTTATCGCCGTAATAAGCAGCGGTTTGGGGTGAATGTTTTATGTGGGTTTGTTGAATGTGATCCAATATCTGTGCCAGTTCAGTAGAAGCATCGGCTCGGACGGCGGTACTTAAAACCATCGTGATGACGAATACCAGTAATTTATTCATTGTTGTCCTCGTTTAATGTAAAACCCGCACCCGAATGGTGCCGGTGATGTCTTTGAGTTGTTGCACAATCGATTCTGAAGAATCGCATTGTACATCCATAATTACATAACCGACCTCACCAGCGGTTTGCAGATACATGGCCGCTACGTTCATGTTTTCCCGGGCAAAGGCTTGATTAATCTGTTCCAGCATACCGGGTTTATTGTCATGAATATGCATGAGGCGGGTTAAATCCGGGTGTAAATTGGGTAAGGATACTTCCGGGAAGTTAACCGCTGAGGTGGTGGAGCCATTGTTGGAATATTTAATCAGTTTATCCGCCACTTCATTGGCAATATTCAATTGGGCTTCCTGGGTTGAACCGCCAATATGTGGGGTCAGAATAACCTGGTCAAACCCGGTCAGTGGTGAGTTAAACGTTTCGCTGTTGCTGGCCGGCTCTTCGGGAAATACATCGATGGCTGCACCGGCAATGTGATCAGAACGCAACGCATCCGCTAAATCATCAATCACAATGATATTGCCACGGGCGGCATTGAC
>CAZLAW010000035.1:0-18229 GCA_964557625.1 uncultured Marinicella sp. | reverse complement strand
GGCTATCAGCCTATCTTACCGCTTTCAATTACCCCTGAAAATGGCGCACTTCAGCGGCTATCAATTAACGGTGGGGTTAGCCATCACCGCCTGCTTAAGGGACTTTGGTTGCGCCGAACAGCGACTGTTAAAATGGCCCAATGATTTATGTTTTCAACGACGCAAATTTGGCGGTATTTTAATTCACCTCAATCCCGGCAACGACCCCACAATCACAGAGGTCATTATCGGTATTGGTCTGAACTGGCGCTTATCACAAGCGGCATTAAAACGCATTAATCAGCCGGTCTGTAATGTGCCCTTATCCGAAAAACCCGATCGGGGTATTTTTATTGACCGCCTGTTACAGCACATCAAACAATCCAACCGGCGTTTCTGCGAACAGGGTTTGGCGCCTTTTTTAGCGGAATGGTCAACACAAGACAGCTTACACAACAGTCACATAGAACTGCATCTGGAACAAGCGGTTATCCGGGGCGATTACGCCGGTTTAAGCTCAGATGGCGCCCTGCAAATTATGAAAAAAGGTCAAATCCAACGTTTTGACAGTGGCGAAGTGAAGGTCCGGCCATTATAATCTGGGATCTCACAACACTTTTTCATAATCTCACGAATTATTCGGTATATGCGCTATTTGTTTATTGCTTTATTGTTGCTTAACATCGGCTTTTTTATCTGGCTGGAACGTTTTAGCGCACCGCCTGAAAAAAACTTCATCGCTGTTGATGCCGGTGCAAAGCCATTGGTTTTACTATCCGAACTCAATGACCCACAGGCAAACACAACAGGCAGCACCAGTTTGAAGCGTACAGAGCGTACCGAATCGCTTGATTTAATGAATTTACGGTGCTTCGCCGCGGGCCCTTATGAAGATGAAGCGGCGGTATTAACAGTGGCAGAAACAATCAAGCCGCAGGTTTTAAAATCTTCCATTCGTCGCCTAACCACCACCCAGGAAGCCGGTTACTGGGTGTATATTCCGGCTTTACCCAGCCGTGCCGAAGCCTTGAAAAAAGGTCGTGAACTGGCCGCCGCTTATGTTAAAGATTACTATGTGGTGACTTCTGGAAATAATGAAAACTCCATCTCATTGGGTTTGTATCGCGAACCCTTTAATGCCGATAATCGTGTTAATCAACTCAAACAAAAAGGTTTTGCTGTGGAAAAAGAAACCCGGCTGGAGCAATGGCCGGAATTCTGGCTTGATTTTAGTTTGGCTGAAGACAGCGATTTTGACCCGCAAACCTTACAACAGAATGAAAACGGCATCGCCGTGAATGAAATCATCTGTCCCAGTCAGCAATCCCAGTGAATATTTTATTCAGTGACAGCAGCCATCCGCAAAGCTATGATTTTAACAACCTGACTGAACAGGCGATTGGCGGCACTGAATCCAGCTTATTACGCCTGGCGGCTATATGCGCCGCACACAATCATCAGGTCACCGTCCATCAGCAAGCCCGGCAACATGCCAAACAGCAAAACCGGGTCAGTTTTATCGGCCCACAAGAAATTCATTCACTCCAAAATATAGATGCCATTGTGGTATTAAGAAAAGATCGACAACTTAGAATATGGCAACAGCGCTTTCCGAAAGCCCGAACTTTTTTGTGGCTGCACACATATAAGAAGTGGGAATTTGTCTTTAAGCGACTGTTTAAACATAACCGCCGAGCGACCCTTATCGGCAACTCGCACACCCACGCTAAGCACCTGGATCAACAACTGCATAACACTTCATTGGCACGTTTATTGAGCACCGTCGGTGTGCCGAAACTCACCGTTAATTTTGGGTACAATCCAACGCCCAAACCCACATTAAAAAAACCGGTCAGGCGCAACCCCAATAAACTGCTGTTTTTATCCGCCCCGAATAAAGGCTTAGCAGAAGTGCTGAGCCATTTTCAACAGGTGAAAACCGTGATGCCCCATATGCGCCTCTACATCGCCAATCCCGGCTACCGTAGTCAAGCCGATATCGAACAAGCCGGCGTGCATGTACTTGGGGCGCTACCCCAAAGCGAACTCTGGCAGCATGTGGCCGAAAGCCTGTGCGTGTTTTACCCGCAAACCACTTTTGCTGAAACCTTTGGCCTGATCTACGCTGAAGCCAACGCCCTCGGCACACCGGTGTTGGCCCATGATATCGGCGCTGCCCGAGAAATCTTACACCCACAAAATCCGCTGATAGACTGCCGCAACAGCGGACTTGTCATTAAAACCTTACAGCAGTGGCAAGAAAAGTTGCCGGCTGTCAAGTATCGCGAAATCTTTGCCGATCCGTCCGTTTATCAACAGTGGTCTGAATTACTCAGCCTTGAAATCCAACGACACGGAGTTAATACAGTAACGTAATCCGGTGTCGGTGGGGCCGTCGTTAAAAACATGTCCCAAATGACCACCACATTGCGCACACACCACTTCGGTGCGACGCATACCGTGAGAATCATCAAACACTTCTTTGACGGTGTCATTGGCGATGGCCCGATCAAAACTGGGCCAGCCACAATGGGCATCGAATTTACTGTCGCTGGTGAATAAGGCCGCACCGCAAGATTTGCAGGTGTAGGTACCGTCTTCAAAATGCAGGTTGTATTGCCCGGTGTGGGGTCGTTCGGTGCCTTTATTGACAATCACCTCGTAGCTGGTTTCATCCAGCTCTTGTTTAAGTTTATTCTTATGCTCTTGTTTCATTGTTCCTCCAAAACCAACAAATAATTGCGGCCGTTACGGTAGATGTTTAATAAAGGCGTGTTCTGACTTTTGCGCATTTTGACGGTTAGTTGCTTCAGGGTGGCGATGTCTTGTTTATCGACGGCGGTGATTAAATCACCGGCGCGCAAACCCAGGGACCAGGCCGAGGAACCCCGTATCACCTCATCCACCAGCACGCCCTGGTATTGCTGGCGATATTTTGGTGGCAAGTTTCGTAATGTGGTGCCTTCTAACAGCGGATGCAATTCATGACCACCCAATTCATTGCGGTCATTGTCGGTGATTTCGGTGGCAGTTTTTAAAGCCTGATTGTCACGCAAATAATCAATCAGTACGGCACTGTTGAGTGGCAACAAGCCTTCAAAATTCTTAAACTGCTGTTGGTTGTTGATTTTATCGCCATTGAGTTTAACGATAATATCACCGGATTTCAGTCCGGCACGTTCCGCCGGGGAATCGGGATCCACTGCGGTAATAATGACGCCATGTTTTTGGCGCACATCAAAAGCCCTGGCCAGTTGTTCGGTGATATTTTGTACACTCACCCCCAATGAACCGCGTCGGACTTCTCCATACTCAATAAGTTGATCCATCATCCGTTGCGCCATGGTCGACGGAATGGCAAAACCAATCCCTACATTACCGCCCGAGGGGGAAAAAATAGCGGTGTTAATACCCACCAGATCACCATTTAAGTTAATCAAGGCGCCACCTGAGTTGCCCGGGTTAATGGAGGCATCGGTTTGAATGAAATTCTGATAACCCAGCCCTTGTAAACTGGTGCGGCCAAGGGCACTGACAATACCGGAAGTGACGGTTTGACCCAAGCCAAAAGGGTTACCGACTGCCACCACAAAATCGCCCACCTTTAACTGTCTGGAATCTGCCAAACTCAGGGCAGTGAGATTTTCGGCCTCTATTTTAATGACCGCCACATCGGTACCGTCATCAGAACCAATCAGCTCAGCGCTGTAGGTACGACCGTCATGCAATGCCACAGATATATCATCGGCACCCTTAACCACGTGATGATTGGTTAAGATATAGCCTTGCTCCGCATCGACAATAACACCGGAACCCAATGATTGGGAGACCCGCTCCTGTGGGGCACTGGGCAAACCATAAAACCAACGGTAGAACTCACTGCGTGAATTTCGGACATACTGCACAGAACGGGTGTTGATATTGACCACCGCAGGGGTCACCTTTTCTAAAACAGGTGCCAATGACGGCAACGGCTGATTACCCACGGCTGCCGGTAAGGCACCATACGACATGCCTGATATTGACATAAAAACGACAAGCAGGGCGATATTATGGATTTTTCTATTCATCATGTTATTTTATGTGAGTCCTTAATATAGGGTATGCTTAAAAAGAGGTTTTTATCCGCCAAAAGTTCCCCTACAATGATGGCTTCGCTTAAAATATCGCGTCACCAGAACTGTTGCCATAATTTAACACCATGTTTATCAAACGATTAGAACGAAGACAACACCGGGCCGACTCTTTATTATGTGTGGGTTTAGATCCGCAACCTGAAAAAATTGACGCCCTGGGTGTTAAGCTGACGGACTGGTTAATAGATATCGTCGATGCCACAGCTGAGCACGTTTGCGCTTTTAAACCACAAATTGCGCATTTTTCGGCCATGGCCGCGGAACAAGAGTTGGTGGATATTGTGACCCATATTCGACACAACTATGCCGATATACCGGTTATTTTAGACAGTAAACGCGGCGACATCGGCAGTACCGCCGAACGCTATGCCGAAGAGGCGTTTGTTCGTTATCAGGCCGATGCCTTAACGGCCAACCCCTATCTTGGTGGTGACACGCTGTCAGCATACAGCCAGTATAAGGACAAGGGGGTGGTGGTTTTATGTAAAACTTCGAACCAGCAATCGGGACAACTGCAAGATCTGATATTGGCAAATGGACAACCTCTTTATTTGGAGGTGGCAAAACTGGCCACTGAGCAATGGAACCATAACAACAATCTGCTGTTGGTGGTGGGTGCCACTTACCCCGAACAACTACAGGCTATTCGCACACAAGTGACTGACATGCCTTTGCTTATTCCCGGTATTGGCGCTCAGGGCGGGGACCTGCGGGCGACCTTAAAAGCGGGGCTACGATCCGATGGTTTGGGACTCATTATCTCAGCATCACGAAGCATTCTTTATGCCGGTGATGGCACTGACTTTGCGGCACAAGCTGCTTTGGCAGCACAACAATTAAAAAATGACATTAATCAAATACGTGCCCAAATGTGACCAATGCCCTATGCATATCAACACATATGCCGTTACCATTGTTCAATTGGCTCCACCGATTTTAGGATTTTTCCATGCATAAATTAAAGACAGTCTTTGGCCACAAAATAATCCCGTTTATTCTTATCGCAGTGGTGGTGATTGCTTTAATGTTTGTGATGCGCTTGTTTCGTGAAGAACCCAAAACCCAGCCACGCCAGGAAACGGGATTTTTGGTCGAAACCACCCAACTGCAACCCCAATCATTAACCATCAAGGTCGATTCACAAGGTCTACTGGTACCAAAACACAACATTAGTTTAGTCGCTGAAGTCAGTGGTCTGGTGACCGCGGTGAGTGACAACTTTGTGGTCGGCGGGCAATTTAAACAAGGCGATGTACTGTTGCAGATTGAACCCAATGATTATCAGGTGGCTGTTGCCAGAAGCGAAGCCAATTTAGCCAGTGCGCGAGCCAATTTAGACTTAGAACAAGCCAGGGCCGAACAGGCCAAAAAGGACTGGCAATCTTTTGGCAAAAAAACCAAACCCAGCGATTTATTGTTAAATATTCCACAACTCAAAGGTGCACAGGCCGCTGTTGATGCCGCCAAAGCGGATTTACAAAAAGCCCAAAGAGATCTCATGAAGACCACCATAAAAGCCCCTTTTGACGGCACCGTGTTGGCGAAGTTGGTGGATGTTGGCCAGTACGTGAATGTTTCAGGTCAACTGGGCCGTTTAGCCGGTACCGATAAGGCAGAAATCCGCTTGCCGCTGACAGAACGTCACTTAGCACAGCTTAAATTAACACAGGGCAATCCTCTGCCTCTACCCGTTACGCTGCATCAGATGAATGGTAACGAGATCGGTGCTGCGCAACTGGTTCGATTGGAACCTGAAAAAGACGCCCAAACCCTGGTCACCTATGGTGTGGTAGAAGTTAATAAGCCGTTTGATCTGGGTTTACGCTTTAATACCTTTGTGAATGCCCGTATTTTAGGACCCGATTATAATCAGGTGTATGTGATACCCAGTCACTGGTTATTGTCACAACAACGTTTGCCGTTGTACCGTAATGACCGCTTACATATTCAACCGGTCACTGTGATTTACCAAACTGATCAGACTGATTACATTAGTCAGGGACTAAGCCAGGAGGATCACATCATCACCACCCCCATTCAATTCCCGGAACAAGGTATGCCGCTGCGTCGCCAGAGCAACCAGGATAACAGCCAATCCGACCGTAATCCTGACGCGGCCGACGACAACGATACACCATCATGAAAAAGCAATGGAATCGGGGTATTATTTACTGGTTCGCCGCCAATCCGGTGGCCGCCAATCTATTGATGGTTTGCATTTTGGTGGTCGGTTTTGCGATTGCCGTGAATCTCAAAAAGGAGATGTTTCCCACCACCATCATTAACCAGGTCTCGATTACCATGGCCTATCCGGGCGCAGCGCAGGATGAAGTTGAAAAAGGCCTGTGTATCAAATTAGAAGACGCCGTATCGGGTCTGGAAGGCATCGACAAAATTACCTGCCGGGCCAATGAAAGTGTGGCACGCATGAATGTCGAAGTGGACTCTGCTTATGACGTTAAACATGTCATGGCGGAAATTAAAAATCGGGTTGATGGTGTTAATTCATTCCCGGAACAAGCCGAAAAACCGATTATCAGTGAAGTGCTGGCACAACAACCGGTGATGTTTGTGTCCTTGCATGGTCTGGTTCCAGAAAGCCAATTGCTGGAAATCAGTCAACGTATACGTGATGAGATTGTGGAATTACCGGATGTCTCATTGGCCGAACTCATCGGATACCGACCCTATGAAATTGCCATTGAAGTCAAAGAACTGACCTTACGTCAGTACAAAATTACGTTCGATGAGATTGCCAACGCCTTAAAACGGGCTTCTTTGGACTTACCCGGTGGCGCCATTAAAACCGAACGTGGTGATGTATTGCTCAGAACCGTGGGACAATCCTACACCGGTCAGCAATTTGCAGACACGGTTATTCGTACTAACCCTGACGGCAGCCGTTTATTATTAAGCGATATCGCCACAATCAAAGATGCCTTTGTCGAAGATCGGGTGCTGGGCACGTTTGACGGTCAACCGGCCATCAGCATCCAGGTGACCTCGGTGGAGTCAGAGTCGGTATTGGACATTTCTGATCAGGTGCATCAGTTTGTCGATAAAATTCGTCCTCAATTACCACCGAATGTATCTATTGATGCCTGGTTAGACACTTCTTTTTATGTTCGTGGTCGTCTCGACATGATGCAACGCAATATGATTCAGGGTGCTGTCCTGGTGCTGATTATCCTGACATTATTTATGCGCATGCGCGTGGCCTTTTGGGTGATGTTGGGCTTGCCGGTGGCTTTTTTAGGGGCTTTTTTATTCATGCCCTATCTCGGTGTGACCATGAATATGCTCAGCATGTTCGGTTTGATTCTGGTCTTGGGTATCGTCGTTGATGATGCCATTGTGATTGGTGAAAGTGCCTATTCGGAAATTCAAGAACACGGGCATTCCCTGAAAAATGTGGTCATTGGTGCGCAACGTGTGGCCGTGCCCGCCACCTTTGGTGTGTTGACCACCGTGGCTGCTTTTGCGCCGATGTTATTTGTCGGCACCCTGTTCGGCTCTTTTTTTGAAGCCGTTGGCTGGGTGGTGATACTTTGCCTGTTATTTTCTTTGGTTGAGTCTAAATTAATTTTGCCGGCACATTTGGCGCATATGAACGCCAAACAAAACGACCCCAACCCAGGACCCCTACTTAAAATTCAGCGTAAAATTGACGCCGGCTTACAACACCTTATTAACAAACGCTATCAACCCACCATTGAAAAAGCCGTGTCACGACCTGGGCTGACGTTAACGATATTTGCCGCTATTTTTATTCTCAGTATCAGCCTGATTAATAACGGTTTGGTTCGTTTTGTGATGTTGCCTGACTTTGCTTCTGACATTGTCCAGGCGGAATTTGCCATGGCACAGGGTACACCGCAATCACGCAGCCAGGAAGTGCTGACTCATGTCCAGGATGCTTTAATCGAATTAGACCGGCAAGTCAGTGCAGAATACGGCCTTGAACAAGGCGCGGTATTTAAACATCGACTGGCTTTTTTAAGCACTCAAACCTCGGGCCGGGTGATTGTCGAACTACTCAAAGATGAAGAAGCCTATATCGACAGTAAAACCGTGATGCGCCGCTGGCAAGAGAATATCGGTGAAATCGTCGGCGCCACCTATGTCGGTACTGTGGCTCTGGCCGGTCCGGGACAGGGCCCCGATATCAGTCTCAAATTAATCGGCCCGGATGTCGACAATCTGCGCCAGGCCGCCGATCAAGTGGCAGAACGATTGAAAACCTTTGAAGGGGTATACGATGTCCGCAACTCGTTGGAAGCGGGCAAAGATGAGGTTCAACTGAAAATAAAACCTTTGGGTCGCAACTTGGGCCTCACCCAATATGACCTGGGACACCAGGTACGTCAGGCTTTTTACGGCGATGAAGTGCAACGTATTCAGCGTGGTAACGATGAAATCAGGGTGATGCTGCGTTATGACCGCGCCGCCAGAGAATCCATGCAATCCTTACAAGAACTGCGTATTCGTACTCCACAAGGTGACCAGGTGCCCTTAAACACCGTGGCTGAGATTCAAATCGGCAAAGCCCCCAACAGCATTGAACGGGTTAACCGCAAACGGGCTGCACGGATTACCGCTCAAGTGGACAAAGCCGTGGCCAACCCGCAAGCCATTACCGCACAAATTCAACCGGCTGATCCCGGTGATGCCATCGTGCCTGAATTTCCCGCCATCAAATCCGATCTTGATGGTATCAGTAAAGAAATGGCCGAATTGGCCGTCAATTTTGTTTGGGGCATCAGCATGGCACTGTTATTAATCTATGTGCTCATGGCCGTACCGTTAAAGTCCTATGGTCAGCCTTTGATTATTATGTCTGCCATCCCTTTTGGTGTCACCGGCGCCATCATCGGCCACTGGATTATGGGTCTGACTTTTTCCATGATGTCTCTCTTCGGTATTATTGCCTTATTCGGGGTGGTGGTGAACGACTCCCTGGTAATGGTGGACTACATCAACAACCACCGCCAGGACGGCAAAAATCTGGTACATGCGGTCATGCATTCCGGTAAACGGCGTTTTCGGGCTATTATGCTGACATCACTGACCACATTCTTCGGCCTGTTGCCGATTATGTTTGAACAATCCCTGCAAGCCAAAGTCATCGTCCCGATGGCAGTATCTCTGGCTTTCGGCATCCTGTTTGCCACCGTTATCACGTTAATTTTAATCCCGTCTTTGTATGTCTTACTGGAACGAATTAAATTACGCTTTTTTAAAAGACGTGAATTACGACAGTCTTAATCATCTAATTTAGGCAGTTGTTTGCTGTGTTTGGCGCCCAGTTCACTGAGTTGTTCGGCTTGTCTGATGAGATTGCCGCGTCCTTTAACGAGTTTATTATTCGCACCGTGCCAGGCTTCATGCGCCTGATCAAGGCGTTCCCTGATACCGTTAAAATCATCCAGAAAGCCGGTGAATTTATCAATCAATAAACCGGCACGGTCCGCGATTTCCTGGGCATTTTTATTTTGTTTTTCAATTTGCCAGAGCCTCATCACAGTGCGTAAAGTTACCAACAAACCGGAGGCGGTCAGGGGGATAATGTTTTGTTTATACGCCGCTTCCAACAAACCAGGATCATGTTGCATGGCTGTTAATAAAGCACCTTCTACCGGTACAAACATGACCACAAAACCCAGGGTATTAAGATCATTAATATCGGCATAATTTTTTTCAGCCAGATTTTTTATATGGGATTTGAGGCTGCTGATATGCTGATTAAGCTCGGATTTCTGGGTATCTTCATCGCCGGCATTCACCATGCGCTCATAAGCGGTGAGAGACACTTTTGCATCCACTACTAATTGTTTATCATCCGGTAAATGAATCAAAACATCGGGACGCAGGCGTTGTCCGTTTTGGGTAAAACTGGGTTCTGTTTCAAACTCTCTTCCGGCCACCAAACCGGCTGTTTCCAGAATTCGTTTCAACACCAACTCACCCCAGCTGCCCTGAGACTTGCTCTGCGCAGTGAGTGCTTTGGTTAAATTTTCAGCTTGCTCTGACAACACTTTATTAAGCTGCAGAATTTGTTTTATCTCTGATTTTAAGGTGGCTTGTTGCTCGGTTTGTCGGTTTGAAGTGAGATTAATTAACTGCTGAAATTCAGTCAGCTGTTGTTTCAGCGGTTGCACCAAATGCGACAAGGACTCTTTGTTCAATTGGGTGAATTTTTGCCCCTTTTCATCGAGAATTTTCTGACCGATATGGCTGAATTGGTTGGCCAATTGTTGACTTGATTCCTTGATAAAGGCGGACTGTTCACGCACTTTATTTTGCTGTTCTTGCAAACGTGCTTTGTGTGCGGTCATCTGATTTTTCAAATCATGATAGCGACGTTCATATTGCTGACTTTCACTGACATCTTTCTGCAGTTGTCTGATGCGCTCACTGAGCTCGGCGTGTTGTCGATTTAATTGCAGGTGGCTGTCATGCAGTTGTTTATTTTCTTGTTGCGCCGTCAACAATTGCTGCTCAACAAAGCGCTTGTCCTGATGCTGCTTTCTCAGCACGCCATAGATGAGAACGAAGGCCGCCAATAAGCCGGCCAAAAAGGCCAAAAATAAGCCGAATATCGGGTTTGAGACAGTGAAATTTAAAAGGCTTTCCATAGTACTTATGCTATCATTAGCCTGATTAAAAACAAAGAATATTCACATGCGGGTTTTTAAATATTTATTTTTTGCTTTACTATTCCTAATCATCGGTTTTTACCTGTACGGCTTATTGGTATTAAAAGATGAGGTCACTGTTAGCCGTGACATCATTATTGAGCGGCCGGCTAAAGTCGTTTATAAAACGGTTAACTCGATGCATAACTTTAACCAATGGTCGCCGTGGCCAAAAATGGATCCCGATGCTGAATTTACCTTCCAGGGTCCTGAACGCGGGGTTGGCTCACAAATGACCTGGTCAGGTAATCAGTCTATTGGCAGCGGTGTCCAAACCATCGTTGAAACCGTGGAAAACCAACTGGTTAAAACCAAAACCGTTTTTAAATCTAAAGATAATGCGGTGTCTTACACCACCTATAAACTAACCCCAGTTAGCGATGACAGCACTCAAGTCGAATGGATTTATGAAACCGACTTTGACGGTGATATTATTGGCCGATACGTGGGCAGTATGTTAGATGGTATGTTGGGACCACAATATGAACAGGGCTTAGAGAAACTTAAAGCAGTGGTTGAATCACAGCCGGTGTACGACTTTTCTGCCGTCAGTGAAGAAAATATAGACAGTCAAAATATTCTCTTTATTCCCATTGAAGTGGCCAAAAAAACTGAAATAAGTGCCCAAATGGACCCAGCCTATGGTCAAATTATGGGTTTTATGCAACGCAATCAATTAGAGATGTCGACCCCGCCAATGGCGGTTTATCGCCAGGTTGGCGGTGATGTCGATGGCGGTTTTGGCAGTTGGCGTATTGATGTGGCGGTGGGTGTCGATGTGGATGGTTTATCCGGTATCACCGGTGAAATTCAATTGGGCCAGCTGCCCGGCGGCCCGGTGGTTAAGTATATTCAAACCGGCCCCTACTCACTGGCAGAAAAATCTTATGAAATTATAGATGCCTATTTAGAAGAACACGAACTGATTGCCAGCGATGCACCCTGGGAGGTCTATGTTAATGACCCGAGCAAAGTGGCCCAAGCCGATTTAATCACACATATTTATCAACCGGTTCAACAAAGCAAATAAATGAGTTCAAACCTCAGACGGTAGTCAAAACTCCGGCCTGAGGTCACGTCCCATTAGGGCTGATAAAGCTTGTTCCGTGGTCATTTTGCCATGCACCACGTTCCATACATGTTCCGTGATGGGCATATCGACATGATGACGTCGAGCCAAACGCAGCACTTCATCGGTGGTACCGATGCCTTCCACCACCTGACCTATCTCCTGTTTCGCTTGCTCGATACTTTTACCCTGACCTAAGGCCAGGCCCATACGACGGTTTCGGGATAAATCACCGGTAGAGGTTAACACCAAATCTCCCAAACCGGATAAACCCATTAACGTTTCGTTGCGACTGCCAAGCGCCTGACCCAGGCGCATCATTTCAGCCATACCGCGGGTGATGAGAGCCGCCCGGGTATTGTCACCCAATTGCATGCCATCGGCGATACCGGTGGCCAAAGCCAGAACATTTTTCACCGCACCACCCAATTCAGCACCAATGATGTCATCAGATAAATAAACACGAAAGGTTTCGGTATGTAACGCGTGGGCCACTTGTCGGGCAAACTCAGGATGGGTTGATGCCACCGCCACCAGAGTGGGTTTACCTGCGGCCACATCTTTGGCAAAAGAAGGACCTGTAATTAACGCCGTGGGCACATCTTCACCCAAAATCTCAGCCGCCACTTCGTGTAAAAAGCGACCAGTACCCGGCTCAAAACCTTTACTGGCCCAGGCCACCGGCCGATCCTTTAGGAGTGGTTTGATCTGCGTTAAAATTTCTCCAAAGGCATGTGACGGACAAACCACCAACACGGCATCGCTGTCATGGATGGCTTGCCGTAAATCCGTTGCCACAGTCAAATTGGGGGGAAAGGCATTATCAGGTAGATAAAACGGGTTGCAACCTGATTCTACCATGCGTGTCATTTTCGTGACGTCACGACCCCATAAAATAGTCGGGTTGTTGTGTGCCAACTGAATGGCCAGCGCCGTGCCCCAGGAACCGGCGCCGAGAACCGCAAAGCGCATTACTGCTTGGTTTCAGAAGCCGCTTGTTGTTGTGCTTGTTGCATTTGCTGTTGATACATTTGCTCAAAATTAACCGGTTGCAACAACAAAGGCTGGAATCCGCCTGCGGTAATTAAATCACTGACTTGTTGACGCACATAAGGAAACAGTACATTCGGGCAATAAATACCCAGGGTTTGATGTAAGGCTTGCTCTTCGAAGTTTTCCATGGAAAAAATACCGGCCTGAGCCACTTCCGCCAAATAAGCGGTTTTCTCGTTCACTTCACACGTCACGGTAGCGGTTAGTGTCACTTCATAGGTAATGTCATCCAGCTTGTCGACTTTCTGGTTCAAGTTTAATTTGATATTCGGCTGGCCTTGTTCCTGAAAGACCTGCGGCGCGTTGGGGGCCTCAAAAGAGACATCCTTAATATAAATTTTTTGAAAAGCCATTTTTGGGCCATTGCCTTGTGCGTTGGCTGCTTGTTTATTTTCTTCTGTCATAAATTAATTCCTGTTGCGTGAAAATGTGTGGATAAAAAGTGTTAGGCCTTACTTAGGGGCAATTTGTCATTAACCCAGGCATTAATACCACCTTTTAAATTAAAAATTTGTTCAAAACCCTGTTTTTCCAATTGTTGGCAGGCTTTCATTGATGTTCGACCACTTTGGCAATAAATCACCACCGGTCTTTTCTTACCCTTGGGTAATTTTTTAGATGCCTGATCAAATTCATTGCTGGGGATATTGACGGCGTTAACAATATGGCCGGCTTGAAACTGTTCAGGCGAACGGGTGTCAACCAAAAGCGCATTTTGCTGGTTGACCAATCGGGTTAACTGGTCGGTTGTGATGGTTTTTAACTGACTGCTTTGTTCTTTGAGTACAGTCCAAAAAAATAAAAACGCCACAATCAAAAACGACATCACCAAAAAAGGGTGATTGCCGGTAAATTCAGCCAATTGGGACATCAGATAACACCTGAAAATTGAAAACAGACAATATAAGGGATGCCCGACAAAAATCAAGTGTTAATGGGCTTATTAACCAGGCTATTTCATTATTATGCACTGTCATTGGTGTTAATTACCTAACGAGGCTAATCAAAATCAAGCCCGCGCCATTGGGCAATTTTAACCGTGTTGGCGTGTTATTAACGGTGGTTAAGGTGTGAGATGCTGATTATAATAGAGACCTTTACTTTAATCTGAGCAGGTAAAATTTAAAGCTTTTAACTTGATTTAGGATTAAACAAAACCTCTAATTATGACTGTTTTTTTATGTGATATCTGATGCGCTTATCATTGGCTTGTCTATTCATTACCCATCTCGTTGTGACGTTCACTGTGCACGCCCAAAAAACTGATGAAGCCGCCATAAATCAACAGCTGAACGCCATCAAATCTCGTTTAACCACATTAAAGAACGCTTTAAACTCAGCCCGTGGTGAAGAGGCACAGTTATTGCAGGAACTGGAACGCCAGGATCAAAAAATCAACGAACAGGGTCAATTGACTCGCAATAGCCAACAAAAGATAGACCTCACCAACCAACAAATTCAAGCACTACAACAACAAATTACCACATTAAATGAAAGTATCGCCAATCAAAAAAAACAAATGGCCGCTTTATTACGCTTGCATATTTATATTAGCCATGATCGTTTTGTGAAAAAAATATTGTTAAACCGAGACAGTCGCTCGGTGGATATTACCCATCACCAAATTAAATTTTTACAGCATCGTCTATACAGCCTTATTGAAGACATTGCCCAACAGATTTCACAACTTTCAACAATAAAATCACAGACCTTAAGCAAACGACAACAACTGCAACACCAACAACAGGACCTAACAACTGCACAAGAACAATTAATCACCCAGAAACAACAACGCGCTCAAGTGTTAGCTACATTACGAGAAACTATCCGCGCTTATCAAAGCGAAAGTGAATCGTTAAACCAAGACCGACAGCGGTTGAATCAGTTACTGGCTGAACTGAGCCAATTATTGGATGATTTACCGGATGACCTAGGTAAAAATGCCTATTTTGCACAACTCAAAGGACAACTGGACAAGCCGGTCAACGGAGAAATTATTCGCCGCTTCGGGACCTTACGTGCGGGTCACAGCCGATGGGATGGCATTGTACTGGCCGGAGAATCGGGACAAACAGTGAGGGCAGGCGCCTACGGTCGTGTCGCCTTTGCTGACTGGTTGCGCGGCTATGGTTTGTTGGTGGTCATTGATCATGGCGATGATTACATGAGCTTATACGGCCACAACCAATCGCTGCTGGTGGAGGTCGGCGATTGGGTGCAAGCCGGTCAGGAAATCGCCACCACCGGCCAATCGGGTAATATCAGCGAAAGCGGGGTTTACTTTGAAATTCGGCGGCAAGCCGAACCGGAAAACCCCGAACCCTGGCTAAAATCTTCTTAATTTACTGTTTTGGTTTAATAAATTTTAAGGTAAATCGATCTGATTCACCAATCGCCTCGTAACGGGCTTTATCTTCACCTTCCGGTACACGCAATGAAGGTGGAATGGTCCAAACCCCGTTTGGATGATCAGCTGAATCTTTCGGGTTGGCATTCACTTCACTGATATCCACCAGTTTAAAACCGGCTGCTTCAATCAGTTGAATGGCATAGCCTTGATTAACATAGCCTTTTTGCGCCTTGGGGTCGATTTTCGCTTTGGCATCAGCCCGATGCTCAACCACACCAAAAACCCCACCCGGTTTTAACATCATAAAAACATCTTTAAGGACAGCATCCAGTTTACCTGCTCTCATCCAATTATGTAAACTGCGGAACGTTAGCACCGCATCTGCCTGGCCATGAAGTGCCGACAAGTCAGAGACACCCGGATCGAAATCGATGGTATTAACTTTGTTATAGATTGGATTTTCTGCCATTTTTTGATCAAAGCCCTGACGTGAATTTTTGTAATAATCACTGCCGGCATCGGCATCAAAATGGGCCGCGATTAATTGACCTTCTTCCGCCAGGTAAGGGGCCAAAATTTCCGTGTACCAACCGCCACCGGGCCATAATTCCACCACAGTCATATCCGGCTGAATACCAAAAAAAGCCAGCGTTTCTTGCGGATGACGATACTCGTTACGGGCCACGTTGCTCTCTGACCGATGATCACCACTTAAAATCGTCTCATCAATTGGCTTAATGTCCTCAGCCTGCACTGAACTGAAGAGTGCCAACAATAATCCACAACACGTTAAAATATTTTTCCGGTTCATATGTATTTCTCCTGTATAGGTTCACCTTTAATTCAGATTGTATCATTATCATAGTACAGACATTGAAAAAGTTATGAGGTGTTTTATGAAAAAAATAATGTTAACACTCTTGGTGCTGTCTTTACCATTTACTGTGTTGGCTTTTGATTTTGCCAAACCCAGCGAACCTTCCGGAAAAGTGGTTTTAAGTGATTACAGTGAAGCCAAGCAACTGTATCAGGTTAAGCTGGTGGAAGTGAACGGTGAAAACGTACCGGTTCGGGCGCATGCGGTCTGGTTAAAACCCGGTCAATACGAATTAACACTGTCCGCACAAATTGGCAAATCAGCCAGAACAAATCTCAGCATTAAAGACCGCAGTGGTCTTGATGATCGAGAAAACAAACTGATGCTGACGGTTGAAGCTGGTAAAACCTATTACCTGGCCTATGATGCCAGACCCAAGAATTTTGATGACTGGAAGCCGATTGTTTATAAAGTTGAATAAACTTACATTCTAAGCACAAAAAAAGCGACCAACGGGGTCGCTTTTTTTGTACTTGCGAAAGCTTAACCCTATTCAGGCGGATTGTCGTCACCATATATGGCCACATAAGTTGCCTCTTCGGTTTTAAAGCCCCGATACATGCCGGCCGTGTTAAATATCATAACCGGCTGACCGTGCGGGTCCATACCGATGATACCACCGTCACCACCCACCTTTTGAGTGTCCGGTTAATCACTTCGTCTGCAGCCTTGGACAAACTTGTATCCTGATAAAGTACTCGGGCGCAGATATCATGAGCCACCGCATAGCGAATAAAATATTCACCATGACCGGTGGCCGAAATGCCACAACTGCGGTCATCCGCATAGGTTCCGGCACCAATTACCGGCGAATCACCGATACGTCCCCAGGCTTTATAGGTCATGCCGCCGGTCGAGGTTCCGGCGACGATATGTCCATTTTTATCAATGGCCACCGCACCAACGGTACCAAATTTAAATTCATGATCCAGTACATCACTGACGGCTGCTTCTTCGCGACCTTTTTGTCGTGTGGCTTCATCCACTTTTTGCCAGGCTTTTAAGCGGGCTTCGGTATTAAAATAACTGTTCTCCACCTGCTCTAAGCCTTGTGCTTTAGAAAAAGTATCCGCACCACTGCCGGCCAACATCACATGCGGTGAATGCAACATCACCGCTTTAGCCGCTAATATCGGATTTCTGGTGTATTTCACTCCGGCCACGGCACCAGCCTGTAAATCTGAGCCCCGCATAATTGAGGCATCTAATTCATGGGTTTTTTCCCGTGTATAAACTGCCCCTTTGCCGGCATTGAAATGGGCTGAATTTTCCAATACGGTAATGGCTGCCACCACAGCCTCTGCGGCATCTTGCCCATCTTTTAAAACAGCATAACCAGCATCAAGCGCCCGGTTTAAATCTGCTTTAATAGACGCTTCCTGTTCAGCACTTAATTGTGCGCGCTCAATGGTACCGGCACCACCATGGATAACGATGGCAATCGGTTTATCCGCCATCACAATACCACTTACCAACATATATAACACAACACATAATAACCTCATGGATACCTCGTTTAAGAACATTAATCAGGACCTAGCATAACAAATAATCAGGCTTTGTCTGCCAATTTATCAAAATTTTAAAGTTCACTGTGTTATTTTTACTATTCTTTCAACAAACAGTACAACCATGCCAAACCCAAGAATCAAAAACGAAGATCAATACCAGGCTCTCCGGGATAAAGGCTACAACAAAGAAAAAGCCGCGCGCATTGCCAACACCGACGATGCCGGTGAAAAAGGTGGTAAAGCCAAACCCTATGAAGAATGGACCAAAGACGCGCTCTACCAACAAGCCAAAAAAGTCGGCATTGAAGGCCGTTCCAAAATGGACAAACAAGAACTCATTAAGGCTTTAAGGAATCATTAAACGCCAGCCATTATTGATGGGACAAACAAAAAATCATCAACAAGTTCCCGCTAAGAGCGGGAAAAACCATAAAAAACACCGACTTTGGTAAAAATCTAATCGCCGCTGTGTTAACCTTGCGCCTTTCACAAAAAAATATTTATTATGGAAATCAAAAAAGACTGTGTGGTCGGTATGCATTATAAATTAACCGACGAT
>CAZLAW010000034.1:0-18535 GCA_964557625.1 uncultured Marinicella sp. | reverse complement strand
TCAACCCGGTGTGGATTGTGTCGATGTTGGCCCCGGTTGGGCTGATTTAGGCATAACAAACTTTAGCCAAAGCGCCAATGTGGATGAATCAAGAACGCAAGGGGTTGAGTTGGACGGCCGATTTCAGTTTAATGATCGCTGGTCATTAAAAGCCAATTACACATTTACCGACAGTGAAGTCCTAAGTGGTCAGGACAAAGGCTTGCCTTTGGTTAACACCCCGGATCATATGTTTAATGCCAGTCTGAACTGGCGATGGACAGATTATTTGAACATGTCTTTAATCAGTGAAGTTCGCAGCAAGCGCTTTAGAGGCACGGCTAATATTTCTGGTCCACAAGGGCCTGAATCTAAAACTCTGTATTATAAAAGCTATGAGCTGTTTCATTTAGCGGCCACCTATCAAATAAGTTCGTCGCTGAGTTTTACGGCCCGAATCAATAATTTACTGGATGATGATTTAGCAGGTAGAACTTGTTTACTGGCGGCCAGTGAACTTGAGTATGAGTGTACCAATGATTACAACACCACCGAAAAGGCTCGTAATATTTGGTTATCATTAAGTTACCAGTTTTAACAGATAAAGGGGTTGCTTTTTTTTCAAAGCAACCCCTGATTAATAACTTAGTGAATAATGTAACCGTAGACCGCCATAAAATGGCTTAAGCTGCCGAATAAAACAAACAGATGGAAAATGGCGTGGTTATAAGGAATCACTTTAATGGCATATAAAATGGCACCCACCGTATAAGAAATACCACCGGCTATCAGCCAGTATAGACCGGCTTCGGGTAACGCCGCAGCCAGGGGTTTAATGGCGAACATAATCAGCCAGCCCATGGCCACATACATTAAAGTAGAAACCACCGTAAAACGGCCGGTAAAAAATAATTTAAGCACGATACCCACCAACGCCATACCCCAGGTCACTGCAAATAAGGTCCAGCCTAACTGGCCGCGCAAGGTGGTGAGCATAAAGGGTGTATAAGTGCCGGCAATTAAAACATAGATGGCGGCATGGTCCACCACCCGCCAGCGGATGCGGCGTGCGGGTGTTTGGGTCATATGATAAATGGTAGAGGCAGCGTAGAGCACAATCAAACTGACACCGAACACGGCAAAGCTCAGCACATGCCAGGCGCTTCCCATGGTGACTGCCCGTATCAGCAACAACACCAGTCCAACACAACTTAATAACAAACCCAGCGCGTGACTGCCGATATTCAGCCACTCTTCACCGCGCGGATAAAACTTAACCTGAGAATCAGCCGGATTCAGTGGCATCAGTCTGACAACGCCCGGTGACCAATATCCTTGCGGTAATAAATACCGTTCCAGGAAATCGCTTCAACGCCGGCATAGGCAATGTGCTGTGCCTGTTTTAAATCATCACCCAACGCACAGACACATAAAACCCGCCCGCCTGCTGTCACCAGCTCACCGTCTTTGTGATCGGTACCGGCATGAAAGACTTTGGTGTCCGGCTGGTTCAGCGGCAAACCGTCAATAACCGCACCTTTGGTGTACTGCTCAGGATAACCTTCGGCAGCCATCACCACACCCAATGCCGGTCGTTTGTCCCAGGCAATGGAATGCTGCGCCAATTCGCCGTTCACCGCTGCCAGACACAGACGGTCTAAATCACTTTTCAGGCGCATCATAATCGGCTGAGTTTCGGGGTCACCCAGGCGTACGTTGAATTCAAGCACTTTTACTTCACCGTCCTGAATCATAACGCCGGCGTATAAGAAACCCACAAAGGCTTCGCTTTGGGCCATGCCTTTTAAGGTCGGTTTGATTACCTGGTTAATAATTTTTTGCTCAATATCAGGCGTCACCACCGGTGCCGGTGTGTACGCACCCATGCCGCCGGTGTTGGGGCCGCGGTCACCTTCATCGCGGGCCTTGTGATCTTGTGAGGTGACCAACGGAATAAACGTTTTGCCGTCACTGATGACCATATAGGATGCTTCTTCGCCCTGTAAAAATTCTTCTACCACGATGCGGTGTCCGGCTTCACCGAACTTATTACCGCTGAGCATATCTGTGGCCACCGCTTCGGCCTGCGTCCGGTCATCAACAATCACCACCCCTTTGCCGGCAGCCAGGCCATCGGCTTTAATCACCTGCGGATAATCGCAGCTGTGCAAATAAGTCAGCGCTTTATCCAAATCATGAAAAGTGGCGTAAGCGGCGGTGGGTATATTGTGCTCCTGCATAAAGCGTTTACTGAAGGCCTTTGAACCTTCAAGCCGGGCCGCCGCGGCTTTAGGTCCAAAACAGGCTATACCGGCCTCGCTTAAGGCATCCACCAAACCGGCCACCAGCGGTTGTTCCGGGCCAATGACCACCAAATTCACCGCTTGCAACCGGCAAAAATTAATCAGCGCATTAAAATCTGCGGTGTCGATGACCACATTCTGCACCTTCTGTTCTTCGGCGGTGCCTGCATTGCCCGGGGCCACCATAACAGTATCCACTGTGTCGGATTGAGCCATGCGCCAGGCAATGGCGTGTTCACGCCCGCCTGAGCCGATGACAAGAACTCTGTTTTTCATCGTTTAGAAACCTTTAATGATTAAAATGTCGCATATCGGTAAATACCATGGCCATGTTGTGTTCATTGGCCGCGGCGATGGTTTCGGGGTCTTTTTTAGAACCACCGGGCTGAATAATCGCGGTGATACCCGCCTGAGCGGCGGCATCAATACCGTCACGAAACGGAAAAAAGGCATCCGAAGCCATCACCGACCCGGCCACTTTTAAATCCGCATCTTCGGCTTTCATATTGGCAATACGTGCTGACACCACCCGACTCATTTGGCCGGCACCGATGCCGATGGTCTGACCGTCTTTGGCATACACAATGGCATTGGATTTAACCCATTTAGCCACTTTCCAGGCAAAGGCTAAATCGCGCAATTCTTCCTCACTGGGCTGACGCTTGGTGACCACTTTGACATCCTGAATGTCAATCATACCAATATCGGCGTCCTGTACCAGCAAACCGCCACTCACCCGTTTAAAGTTTTGCCAGGGTTTGGGTTTTTCAGGTAATTCACCGCTACACAAAATACGCATGCGTTTTTTCTGTGCAAAAACCGCTAAGGCTTGTGGTGTAATTTCCGGTGCAATCAGAACTTCGGCAAATTGTTTGCTTAAAATCAGTTCAGCGGTTTTTTCAGTCACGGTGTCATTAAACGCCAGCACACCGCCAAAGGCTGAGGTCGGGTCGGTGGCATAGGCTTTCAGATAAGCCAGTTCAATGTCTGATTCCACCGCCACACCACAGGGATTGGCATGTTTAACAATGACACAAGCCGGCTCCGGACCAACCTCTTTGAGGCATGATAAAGCGGCATCGGCATCATTGATGTTGTTATAAGACAGGGCAATACCCTGGACTTGCCAGGCGGCACCAATACTCCCCGCCGGTGGGTTTTTATCGATATAAAAAGCCGCCTGTTGGTGAGGGTTTTCACCGTATCGAAGTTCACTGCGGTGAATAAATTGTTGCGACAGGTATTCAGGAAAATCCAGTTCTTCCGGCGTGCCGCTTTTGGCTGTTAGATAATTGGCAATCAGACCATCATAACGGGCTGTCATGGCAAAGGCTTTACCGGCCAGGGTAAATCGGGTGTCGTCCGAGATGCCTTTGTAGGTTTTATTTTCCTCCAGCACCATTTCATAGTCCTCTGGATTGACCACCACGGTCACACGCTCATGGTTTTTAGCGGCAGCCCGAATCATCGCCGGTCCCCCAATATCAATGTTTTCAATCACCTCTGCCAAGGTCACATCGGGTTTTTGGGTGGTGGCTTCAAAAGGATACAAGTTCACCACCAGTAAATCGATGGCCTTAATACCGTGTTCTTGCATCACATCGCTGTCATCATTGTCATCACTGAGGCGCCCCAGCAGACCACCATGCACTTTGGGGTGCAGGGTTTTAATGCGGCCATCCATCATTTCAGGAAAACCGGTGTAATCACCGATGTCGGTGACGGTGATACCGCCTTCTTTCAACACCCGGGCGGTGCCACCGGTGGACAGAATTTCCACCCCGGCACGTACCAGGCCCTTGGCCAAATACTCAACCCGGGTTTTATCGGTTACACTGATTAAAGCGCGTCTTATCGGGACACGACGATTATCTTGATTCATGATATAAGACACAGAAAATTCAATGGGGCGGTATTATAACGTTTTTGTGCAAAAGCGTCGCCCGTTGTTTGCTAAATTTAACAGCAACAAACCCTATGGAAAGCTGCGGAACAGCTTGACTCGCCGTAGCCGGTTGGTGAGCGAAGCGAATCAGAGGCGCAGTGCGCGTGGTTATAAGAAATGTTCGCCGTGGCCGCTTTCATTTTTTTACTACTTGAATCAAATAATAACAAAAATGAATGAAGTCCCAAGAACATTCCTTTATCTAATTTTCAGCTTATTCATTTTGGTGCGCAAAGTGGTGCGGGTAATGCCCAGGGTGGCGGCGGTTTTTGATCGGTTGCCTTTGTGCCATTCAAGCACCGCTTTAATCATGCCGCGCTCGGTTTCGGCCAACACCAAATCATATAAACCATCGGTGTCATGACCACTTAAGGACTCTAAATAGTCACACACCGCCATATAAGTACAATGTTTTTGGCTGTGGTGATCGTTCATGGCTGACTAAACCCAATTTCAAAAGCCACTGCATTTTCACCCGGATTTTGAATTTCCAGGGTGATTGGCACCAGGGTATTGTGCATAAATCCGGCATTTAAAATATCTGTCGACAGGTACTCTTCAGCTTGAAAGCGACGCATGGCAATCACCCGGCCGTCCAGGTCGGAAAGTCGAATGGACAGCGCCGGGAATCGGTCATCATCGCTTTGGGTATTTATCATGCTGGCGGAAATAATCAAGGCATTATCCCGGCCCGGATGGCTGCGGATGTTGCGTGACACCAGCGAAATTTTACTCAAGTCTAAAGGCCGGTGGTGTTCAGCACAAGACAAGGTATCGCACACTTTTTCTGCCCAAGCGGTGTCGGGCAATCGCAGACGTCCGTCGGCCAATGCCGCTTGTGCCTGCCAAAACAACAGTGCCACCATCAGCACGCTCATCACCAGCCACCACTTTTGCCCGGATGCCCGCTCATTGACCGCGTCATGATAGGGAAGATCAGCTTTCAGTGGCGGCTCTTCAACCCCTAAAAATGACGGAGCGTCCGCATCTGAATCCTCATCATCATCGTCATCAACATCTACACCGGACTCAAGATCAGAAGTCGTTTCGGCCATATCAGGTTCAGACTCATAGGTTATGTCCGGCTCATCCATCTCAGTTTGAAAACTGCGCGTCAGCAGGGGTGGCGCGTGGCCATCATCATGAAGCAGCAAATCTTCACCGTCCAGAGGCTGTTCAGAAGTCAGGGTTTGTAAGGCATCAAACACGGTACCGCAGACATGACAACGCACCTGTCCGCGTGCCAGAGTCAAATGTTCTGCGTCAATAATAAATACTTCGCCACATCCTCGACATTGTGTATAAAGCATTAAATTTACCTGTGAATTTTTGTCAATAACGTAGTTAAGGTGTGCTCCCGGGACTTCATTCACTTTTGTTCCCGACAAAAGCAAAGCGGTCACGGCGAACACTTCGTATTTGTTCCCGCTCTTCGACTCTGATTGGCATCCACGGATGGTGGTCTGCCACATGAGTTGGCGCGGAAGCAACTGCTCGCTCACCAACCCCGGGAGGTTGTTATTCGGGCAAACGAGCGCTTATTCGCACCCAATCATCCAAGTTTTGACATTCAATGTCAATAAAACTTTGCGCATATTCGTTGCTCAACGCCTGTTGCTGCTCTGCAAGGATGCCACTGAGTACGATGTGTCCACCGGGGATGAGCATTTTTTCAAAAGCCGGGCGCAATTGCTTTAAAGGCTTTGCCAAAATATTCGCCAGCACGCCGTCCTGCTGACGGATGGTGTCAATCGCTTCCGGTGCCACGATTTGAATACCCTCAACCACCCCGTTTTTCGCCGCATTTTGCCGGGTGGCCTCAATGGCCTGGTCATCAATATCCACACAAATTACCTGTTCAGCGCCGTGCAATAAAGCCATCACCGCCAAAATACCGGAGCCGCACCCAAAATCGACCCAATGCTGTCCGCGCACGTCATGTTGATCCAACCACGCCAAACACAAGGCGGTGGTCGCATGGGTGCCGGTGCCGAATGCCAAACCGGGGTCCAGATGCAAGTTCACCGCATCGGGATGTTCAACCGCAAAACCTTCCGGAATAACCCAACTGTTGCGGCCAAAACGCATGGGTTTAAAGTGGTCCATCCACATCCGTTCCCACACCGCATCTTTTAATTGGGTTTGAATAATTTCAACCTGTGGCAGCTGTTGTTGTAAAAAAGCATGGGCCTGTTGCATCCGCCGGGCATGATCAAACAGTGCAATCAGTTTGACATGGGGCCACAGTGGCATCTCCCCGGGCAGTGGTTCATAGATCGGTGGCTGTTCATCATTACTCAGGGTAATGCCCACTGCTCCCATGTCAACCAGTAATGGCTCAATGGTTGCCGCTTGTTCAGCCGACACCGGCATGGTTAACTCATAAAACGGCATCGGGCCTGACCTATTTATCCTTGTTTAATTGTTTTTCGAGGTAGTGAATATTCTGACCGCCTTTAACAAAACCCTGGTCTTGCATGATGCGTTGCTGCAGCGGGATATTGGTGTTGATGCCCGACACCACTGTTTCGGCCAGTGCCAGACGCATGCGCTTAATGGCAGTAATGCGGTCTTCGCCGTAAGTCATGATTTTGCCAATCATGGAGTCGTAATTCGGCGGCACCCGATAGCCGTCATACATATGAGAGTCAACCCGCACACCCGGACCACCCGGGGCATGAAAAATATCAATCACACCGGGTGATGGCATAAAGGTTTTGGGATCTTCGGCATTGATCCGGCATTCAATGGCATGGCCTTTAATTTCAATGTCTTCTTGTTTAATCGCCAGGGGTTCACCACTGGCAATCAATATTTGTTGTTTAATCAAATCAACCCCGGTGATGAGCTCAGTCACCGGATGTTCCACCTGAATACGGGTGTTCATTTCAATAAAATAAAATTGCCCGTCATCGTAAAGAAACTCAAAAGTTCCGGCACCTTCATATTGAATCCGTTGACAGGCTTCAACACAAACCCGTCCGATTTCTGCCCGTTGCTCCTCAGTGATGCCCGGTGCCGGCGCTTCTTCCACCACTTTTTGGTGGCGACGTTGCATTGAACAGTCACGTTCGCCCAAATGAATGGCGTTACCATGGGTGTCAGACAGTACCTGGATCTCCACATGGCGCGGGTTTTCCAGGAATTTTTCCATATAAACCGTGTCATCGCCAAAAGCCGCTTTGGCTTCGGTTTTGGTGGTCAAAATGGCGTTATTGAGTGCCGCTTCGGTATACACCACCCGCATGCCGCGACCACCGCCGCCGGCAGCGGCTTTGATAATCACCGGATAACCAATTTTTTTGGCCATTTTTAAATTGTGGTCAACGTCATCACCCAAAGGGCCGTCAGAACCGGGCACACAAGGCACCCCGGCTTTTTTCATGGCTTCGATGGCCGCCACCTTATCGCCCATCAGCCGGATGGTTTCCGCCCGCGGACCGATAAATTTAAATCCCGACTCGGCGATACATTCAGCAAATTCTGCGTTTTCCGCTAAAAAGCCGTATCCGGGATGAATCGCTTCGGCATCAGTGACTTCTGCTGCGGCAATGATTTTAGGGATATCCAAATAGGATTCCACCGCCGGCGGCGGTCCGATACAAACCGATTCATCAGCCATGCCGACATGTTTTTGGTTTCGGTCCACGGTGGAATGAACCGCCACGGTTTTAATACCCATGGTTTGGCAGGCACGCAAAATGCGTAAAGCGATTTCGCCGCGATTTGCAATCACAATTTTACTGAACATGGTGTCTCCCCTGGACTTTATTCGATTTCAAACAACGGTTCATCAAATTCAACCGGCTGGGCATTTTCCACCAGAATGCGTTTAATTTTGCCTTTAAATTCAGATTCAATTTGGTTAAACATTTTCATCGCTTCCACCATACACAAGGTGTCACCCACGTCCACCGACTGACCCACTTTAACAAAGGGCTCGGCGTCCGGTGACGGACTGGCATAAAAAGTGCCCACCATCGGACTGCGAACAAGTTGTCCGCTGGGTTCATCATTGTCTGGTTGTGACTCGGAACTGGCAGCTGCCGGCTGGGGGGCTGCCTGGCTCGGCTGTGGCGGCTGTTGCGGGGCTGCCGGCATCACAAAATGCTGCGCTTGCGGCTGCTCCTTCTGTTGACGGGATAAACGAATCCTGTCATCATCTTCAGTGATTTCAATTTCAGTTAAGGACGATTGTTCTAACAGCTCAATCAATTTTTTAATTTTTCTGATATCCATAACGACTCCTAAAATGTGTATGTTGACCAAAAACGCAAGGCGGCTAAATAACCTTCGGCGCCCAGGCCGGCAAGGGTGGCCACCGCTTTATCGGCGAAAAAGGATTGCTGACGAAAGGGCTCTCGGGCGGCCACATTCGACAAATGTACCTCAATAAATGGTATTCCGGTGGCCAGTAAAGCATCTCGTAAGGCCACACTGGTGTGTGTGAAAGCAGCCGGGTTAATCACGATGCCTTCCACACAATCCATACAATCATGAATATATTCCACCAGCTCATGTTCTGCATTGGACTGAAAAATGCGCACTTTTATCGACAAGGAATCGGCCAGCTGTTCTATGGAGCGGTTAATGTCAGATAAACTTTGTTGACCATAAACCGATGGTTCGCGACGACCTAACAGGTTTAAATTGGGCCCGTGAATAACAGCAATTTCGCGCATGGCTTCTCTGGTGAATTAGCGTCTAAGTTCTGCGATTTTGCACCAATCGGCTTTGAATGTCCAGAATCTATCCTATTTCAATATTTTTTCAAACGTTTGTTTTAAGGCAGCGGCATCTTTAAACCCGAAGAAATTATATTGGCTTAACGGCCGGCCTTCGGCATCAAAGAACAAACTTGCCGGCGGACCGAACACCCCGAAATGTTTCATCAACGCCTGATCGACGGCATCATTGGCGGTGACATCGGCTTTGAGTAAAGTCAGTTGTTGGCCCAGTTTCACGATCTCCGGATTCTGAAAGGTGGTGCGTTCCATGAGTTTACATTCAATACACCAATCGGCATAAAAATCAAAATACACCGGTTGATTGGTTGTGGCGAGTCGATCTTGTAATTCAGCCAGTGATTTAATCGTTTCAAATTCAAGCTGCCGGGTTTGATTCACTGCCGAACCACTACCGGCTAACAATCCTTGTAACGGTCTGAGCGGATCTTTTTGACCGGCCATGGCACCGATAATCTGGGCCACGCCAATCACCAACAGAATAATCTTTAAGGCATCAAACAGACTCATCACCCAGCCACTGACACCATTGTCTTTGGCATGTTGGTGCCACATAATACCGCCGGCCACCAACAACAGACCCCACAGCAACAACACCACCGAATCAGGCAAAATACGCCCCATAAACCAAATCGCCATTCCGAGCAAGGCAATCCCAAAAAAGGACTTAACCACATTCATCCAGCCACCGGCTTGCGGCATCCATTTACCGGCGGTGGCACCAATCAGTAATAACGGTACACCCATGCCCATGGACATGGCGAACAGGGCCAGACCACCCATCACAGCGCCATTTTGTGCGGTGGATATATAAATCACCGCGGCCGCCAGAGGCGGCGCCACGCAAGGACCGACAATCAATGCCGACAACAGTCCCATAACCGCCACACCCAACCAGGAACCACTTTTTTGTTGGTTGGAGATATTCGACAGTTTATTCTGCCATTTGGCCGGTAATTGCAAGTCATAAAACCCGAACATAGACAATGCCAGTAACACAAACACCAGCGAGAAGCTGATGAGGATCCATGGTTTTTGGAATATGGCTTGTAAATTAGCCCCCAACACACCGGCCACCACGCCCACCACGGTGTAGGTCAGCGCCATCGCCAGCACATACACCAGTGACAGTAAAAAGGCTTTGGAAGTACTTTGAATATTTTGGCCGACAATTAAAGACGACAGAATCGGAATCATCGGAAACACGCACGGGGTTAAGGCCAACAGCAAACCAAAACCAAAGAATTTCAACACCGTCCACCATTTGGCGTCGGCCCCGATGTCCTGGGTTAATCGCTGCTGTTCAGACAAAGCCGGTACACTCGCTTGTGCAGATTGTAGCGCCGCATCACTGATGACGGCACCGCCCGGTAAATCAACGGTGATGATTTTCTCAGCCGGCGGATAACATATTTTACCGTCTTCACAACCCTGATAATCAGCACGTAAAGTGATGCTTGTGATACCTTTTTGGCTGTGAATCAGGGGCAGTTCGATTTCAGCCACATCATAAAACACCTGTACCAGACCAAATTCCGGGTCATCTTTTTCCACCGTGGCACTGTAAACAGGCTGTCCAATCCGAACACCCGCTGTTTCGCTGCTGAATTTAAGCTGGTCTAAATATAAATACATATTCGGCGCCATGGTAAAGCGCGCCAGCAAGGTGTTGGCATCACCGGCAATCGCTTCAAACTGAAAGGCGTCATCCATAGACACAAAGGCCGGCCCGCCCGGGAAAAAGCCCTGATTACTTTGGCCAAGGGTCAATAGCCCATTGCCTGGCGCGGTCTTCTGTGTGTTGAATGCCTGAAGTTGATCACTTAAATCAAAGGTTTTTTTCTGCGGCGGATAACAGATACCGGAATCCACACAGCCCTGGTATTTAACGGTGATGCGCGGTTGCTGACCGACTTCGGAAAAAGGCACAGAAACCTGGAGTTGATTACGGTAGGTCTCCACCTCACCAAAATAAGGGTCTTGTTTTTTTTCACCGGCCGGAATGGCGTCATCAACCCCGTCCAGACTGATGTCCTCACCGATTAAATCCAGTGCATGGCGATACAGATAGACATCTTCGGCCACATCAAGGGTGACCTCAATACGGTTATCGGTGACTTTAACCAATGGCACCATGGCCTCATCCGGGTGTAACACATCATCCGCGGCCACCACGGGGTGGGCACTTAAGGCGAATAACAACAGGCAAAATATCTTATCAAGTCTCATCATTTATCCAGGTTAAATACTCTTTATGGCCGGCCACAATGTCCACCGCGATGATTTCAGGGGTATAATAAGGGTGGTGTTTTAAAATCATTTGTTCCGCCGCCTGATAGTGGTGTCGACGGGTCTTCAATAACAGTAGGTATTCTTCATCACTGGCAATCTCATTTTGCCAGCGGTAATAACTGGTCATTTTCGGCAGACACTGGCCACAAGCAATCAGTCGATTCTGCAGCAAGGCCTTAATCAATTGTTGCGCCTTTTCAGGGTCATTGATGGTGACCATGATTTGTATGTATTGTGAACTCATTATCTTCTTCAGATGAATATGCGCCGATTAAGACACAGCTTAATCATTAAGGTTCATACCAACGGGTATTATTTGCTAAAATAGCCGATTTTCCAGCCCCACAATGGCCAAACTCTATTTTTACTATTCCGCCATGAATGCCGGTAAAACCACGCACCTGTTGCAATCCAGTCACAATTATCAGGAACGTGGGATGCAAACCCTGATTTTATCATCTTCCATTGATGACCGATATGGTCAGGGCGTGGTTAAATCACGCATTGGCATCCAATCCCCCTCCATTATGTTTAATAAAGACCGGGATTTGTATCAACTGGTGCAACAACAAGGCACTGTGGATTGTGTGCTGGTGGACGAAGCCCAGTTTTTAACCAAGTCACAAGTCTATCAACTGACAGATATTGTCGATAAACTGAATGTGCCGGTTTTGGCCTACGGCTTACGCACCGATTTTCAGGGCGAATTGTTTGAAGGCAGTCAGTATTTACTGGCCTGGGCCGATGAACTGTGCGAATTAAAAACCATTTGCCACACCGGCAAAAAAGCCACCATGGTGATTCGTATCGATGAGAACGGTCAGGCCATCACCGGCGGTGCCCAAATCCAAATTGGCGGCAATGAACGTTATGTATCGGTGTCGCGGGCAGAATACAAACGGATTTTTCACGGTGAAGGTAACATTAAACCTTCACAAATTTCTTTACCTTTAGACGATAACCCACAGGACTGATATGCGCATACTTTTTTGTGGCACCCCGGAATTTTCGGTACCGCCTTTACAACAACTGCATGCCGCCGGCCATGAGATAATCGCGGTGTTCACGCAGCCGGATAAAGCCCGTGGGCGTGGCCAGCAACAACAAAAAACCCCGGTCAAACAAGCCGCCGAAAACTTAGGCATCACCGTACATCAACCCGTTGGCATGAAAGATGCCGACACCCGGGCACTGATTGCCTGTTATCAGGCCGATTTAATGGTGGTGGTGGCCTACGGGGTCATCATTCCACCAGCTGTTCTGGAGTTACCGCGCCTGGGATGCTGGAATATCCACGCTTCTTTATTGCCCCGCTGGCGCGGTGCGGCACCGATTCACCGGGCCATTTTAGCCGGCGATAAGGAAACCGGTGTCTGCATTATGCAGATGGAAGCCGGTCTTGATACCGGTCCTGTTTATCTGTGCGAGAAAACACCCATCGATTCACAAGACACTGCCGGCACATTACATGACCGCTTAAGCGAGATGGGTGCCAGAACAATCGTTAAAGCGGTTCAGATGGCCGAAGAAAAGATGCTGCCAGCCGCGCAAAAACAAGATGACAACCTGGCCACTTACGCCCACAAACTGCACAAATCAGAATCAGCGATTAACTGGCAGCAACCGGCTGCGGTGATTGAACGCCAAATTCGTGCTTTTAATCCCTGGCCCGGCAGTCAGACCAAAATTCAAGGTGAAACCCTTAAAATCTGGCACGCACAGGTTATTGAACATGACCACAGCCACATCACACCCGGTGACATTGTCCATGCCGATGCAGAAAGTCTGGTTATCCAATGCGGTAAAAACCGCTTATCACTTGGTGAAGTGCAGCGCGCCGGTAAAAAACGCATGGCCATCGGACCTTTTATGCGGGCCAAAACCGACTGGTACCGGAATGAATAAAAACCGTTATTACGGCAGCCATATTCTGTACCGTGTGCTGATTAAACATGAGCACCTGAAAAGCGCCATGGCCGCGGTTTTACCCAAGACCATCGAAGCACAGAACAAAGCCTGGATTCAGCACATCTGTTACATGAGCCTGCGACATTACTTTAGTTTAAGTGCCCGCTGGCAAAAGTTTCTACACAAACCCCTCAAAGACCATCTGGTGGCACAACTGCTGACCTTGAGCCTGGCACAAAAATTTTACGCCCAGGTCCCTGATCACGCCATCGTCCATGAAGCGATCAACACCGCAGGGGCGCTGAAAAAGACCTGGGCCAAAGGTCTCATTAATACGGTGCTGAAACAAAGTCTGGCGGATACGGACTTCCGGCCCGGCAATGCACAACAACAATATGAACACCCGGATTGGTGGCTCGCGCTGGTAAAAAAAGATTGGCCTGATGATTGGACCGATATAATTCGGGCCAATAACCAACAGCCGCCACTGTGGATTCGTTGCCGTCCCGGGTTGACAGACTGTCCCGGCCGGCCTCATGCGCAGCTTAGCAATGCCCGCTTAATAAATGACAAACAACTGCCCCACGATTTATTGGCACAAGGCCACATCAGCGTCCAGGATGCCGCGGCCCAATGGGCCGCCCATTTGCTCAACCCACAACAAGGTGAGCGTATTTTAGACGCCTGTGCCGCGCCGGGCGGTAAGAGCAGCCATTTACTGGAACTCAATCGGGACATTAAACTGGACATCGTTGAACAAGACCAACAGCGTTTGCATCTGGTCAAGGACAACCTGCAACGCCTCAATTTAAAAGCCGATCGCCTGATTCACGGCGATGCCGCTGAGCCTGATACATGGTATCGGGGACCAAAATATGACAAAATATTACTCGATGTACCCTGCAGCGCATCTGGCGTGGTCAGGCGCCATCCGGATATCAAATTACTCAGGCAACCCGAGGACATGACTTTGCTCACCCGCTTACAGACCCGCATACTCCAGGCCGCCGCTGACTTGCTGGTTGAAGGCGGTCAATTACTGTATGCCACCTGTTCAGTTTTTCGGGCCGAGAATGAACGCCAAATCAAACGTTTTTTAACCAACAACCCCGACTTCAGCGAGCAAACCATAATTATTCCCGACAGCCAAAAGTGTAAATATGGCGTGCAAATTTTACCCGGACAGGCCGATATGGACGGTTTTTACTACTGTTTGTTAAGAAAATGAAACCATCTCTACGGACAGTTATGATTCTTGTGAGCAGTTTACTGACAGGCCTCGCTCAAGCTCAGTCCGTTGCTTTAAAAGACATCACGATTGAACCTCAGGCCGATCATTGGCAGGTCACACCTCATTATGAGATAACACTCAGTGAGGCGATTGTAGACGCCATTCAAAACGGCATTGAAATCACTTTTGTCAGCGAAATGCGACTCATTGCCGAAAAAAACTGGTGGCCGGATCAAACCCTGCAACGGACCTTAAAACACTTTGAAGTTCATTACTTTTCACTCAGTAATCAATACCAGCTTAAACAGCTCGACAGTGGCGAAAAAACCTTTTTTATGACGCTCAACGGCTTGCTGGAACAATTAACCCAAAAAACAACGTTTAATTTCAAGCACCAAATCGACGCCAGTGCGGTTGAAGGTCGTTTTTATTTAGACCAGCGCGCCTTACCCTCCACCATGCAACTGCCGATTTTATTTGACCCCGCGTGGTCACTGCAGTCACAACCGGTGCATCAGCGCTTACCGGTGGCCAAAAAGCCATGAAAAAAAACCTTAAAAAATTATTATTCAATAAAAATCTGCCCATATTGGTGCTGGTGGGGGTTTTGTTATGGGCACTGTATTTACTGACGCTGGCGATGCAAAGCTCAGCCCAATTCAACCGCTTGTACCTGTGGCTGGTGGGGGCAGCCTTACTGGCTGTGTTGGTGCTGGTTTTGATTATTATTCAGCGGATTGTCTGGCTCTACCTCAGACGCCGTCAAAATGCCGCCGGTTCTCAACTCACCACCCGCATGGTATTAATGTTTACCGGCCTGTCTTTACCGCCGGTGATTGTGGTTTATTTATTTGCCAACTTGTTGGTCAATCGCTACATTGATTCCTGGTTTGATGTCAAAACCGATGCGGCATTCCGGGATGCCATCACCCTGGGACAAATCTTTTTGGACACCCAAACACTGGCGAATTTAAACACCGGTAAAGACCTGGCAGAACAGCTGGCCGAAATTGATCCGCTGAACCAGTCGATTTATTTAGACCGTTTACTGGACACCACCAAAGCCACATCTTTAGCCATTTATAATGCCAATGGCCGGTTGTTGGCATCGAGTCAGTTAAACCCGCTTAATTTGCCTCAACAAGTGATGCCCACCACAGCTTTTAATGAGGCCAGTAATAACCGCAACTATGCGCGGGTTGAGTCCGCCGGTGATGAAGGTCTACAGATTCGGGTGGCGGTGCCGATTGCTTCCAGACAAGCCATCAGCATGGGCAATCACCGCTTGCTGCAGGCCTTGTTCCCGATTCCCGAAGAATACGAAGACCTGACCATCAACATCGAAACCCAATACCACCAATATAACAAACAGACTTTCCAACGCCAGCAGTTAAAAAGCACCTTTTTAATTATCCTCACCATTGTGCTGTTGTTGAGTGTGCTACTGGCCATTTTGCGGGCCTTTTCATCGGCCCGCAAACTGGCGGCACCGATTCGGTTGTTGTCCGAAGCCACCGAGGCCATTGCCGAGGGTAATTTCAGCAAAATCATACCGGTGGATTCCAAAGATGAACTGGGTATGTTGGTACAATCTTTTAACAGCATGTCAGCCCAAATTGCTGCCTCCAGCGCTCTGGCACACCGAGCCCAATCAGAGGCTGAAAACCAGCGCACCTATTTAGAAAAAGTGATGTCGCATTTATCCAGTGGTGTGATTAGTATCGACCGGGATTTGCGGGTGCGATTAAGCAATGAGGCGGCCTTAAAAATTCTGCACCTTGAAGGCCTTAATATCAACAATCAGAACATAGATTATCTGGCCATGAAAAACGCTACCCTGACACCTCTGGTGACTCTGATTAAACAAAAAGTCGCCGATCAGACCGGCTATTGGCAACAGGAAGTACTGATTGCCGAAGATTCGCTGCGGCGGGTGCTGTTGGTGCGCGGCAGTCAGATCAGCGAAAAAGACATCGAAGGCGGAGGTCATGTGATTGTGTTTGATGACCAAACCATCATCAATCAGGCGCAACGCGATGCCGCCTGGTCAGAAGTGGCCAGGCGCCTGGCCCACGAAGTGAAAAATCCCTTAACCCCGATTCAACTGTCGGCCGAACGCATGCATCTCAAATTTAAGGGCAAATTATCCCGGGAAGAAGATGAAATTTTAAACCGTGCCACCCAGACCATCGTCTCTCAGGTGGCCCATCTTAAAACCCTGGTGAATGCCTTTTCTGATTACGCCAAACCGCCGGAACTCAAAAAAGAGCTCGGTGGTCTGAACCGGATTATTCAGGAAATCGTCGATTTATATACCCTGTCTCAACCGGACATCCAATTTAAGCTGGCGCTGTTTGAACCCGAACCACAACTGTTGTTAGACCGCGGTCGTATTAAGCAACTGCTGACCAATCTGATTAAAAATGCGCAGGAAAGTGCCGAAAATGATACACTGGTTATCACCATCAGTACCCGGCGCAGCAACAATGCCCTGGTGTTGACCATAGAAGACAACGGTCATGGCTTTAATGCGGACATTATGGACCATATTTTTGAACCCTATAAAACCACCAAACCCGGCGGTTCGGGTCTGGGTCTGGCCATCGTCAAAAAAATTGTCGAAGAACACGGCGGTTCCATCACCGCCGGCAACCATGACCACGGTGCCATCATCACCATTTATTTACCCATCGCCTGAACCGTATGAACACGTCACATATGCACACTCAACTTAAACACATGCAAGCCCTGCCGGCCTTAGACTTAGATGAGCGATTAGATCGCCTCAAAGCTTTGCAAAAAGCCATCCAAAACAACAAGCCGGCCATAATCAAGGCCATCAGCAGCGATTACGGCCACAGAGCGTCCAGTGAAACCTTATTGGCCGAAGTTCTGGTTAACTTAGAAGATATTAAGCACACCATCAAGCACTTGCCCGATTGGGTGAAAGCCGACAAATGGACCGCTGACTGGAAGTTCTGGCCATCTCGCTGCGCCATTGAACCGGAGGCCAAAGGCGTGGTCGGGATTATGGCACCCTGGAATTACCCCTTTAATCTGGTCGCCGGCCCTTTAACCGCTGCCATTGCCGCCGGTAACCGGGTGATGATTAAACCCTCAGAAGTGACTCCAAAAACCGCTGAACTCATTAAGTCCTTACTGGCCGAAGTCTTCAGCAATGATGAAGTTCATGTGGTGCTGGGTGATGTGGATGTGGCCGATCAATTCAGTCGCTTGCCATTTGATCATTTACTGTTCACAGGCTCCACACGGGTCGGCAAAATTATTATGCGTAACGCCGCTGAAAACCTAACGCCGGTGACCTTAGAACTCGGCGGAAAATCACCGGTGCTCATTGACCGAGATTATTCTCTGGACAAAGCCGCCAAAAGTATCGCCAAAGGCAAATGGTTTAACGCCGGCCAAACCTGTATCGCGCCGGATTATGTGCTGATTGAAGCCGATCGGATTCAGCCACTGATTGATGCCCTGAAAAAGCACACGATCAGCGCCTATCCAAGCATCGACCGAAACAACGATGATTTTAGCTGTGTGGTCAACAACCAGCATTTTGAACGCTTACAAGGTTTATTAAAACAATTGCCAAGCGATAAAATCATTGACGTGTATCCTAATTATCAAAACCAGGCCAATCGCATGGCACCGGTGATTGTTGACAATCCAGACCACCACAGTGAGCTGATGCAGGAGGAAATATTCGGGCCCATTTTACCGATTGTGGCGGTCAAAGATTTATCCGACGCCATTGATTACATTAACCGCGGTGACAAACCCCTGACCTTATACCTGTTCAGTAACAACCGCAGAACCATCCGCCGGGTCAAACAACAGACCTCATCAGGTTCGCTGGCGGTGAACGAAACCCTGGTGCATTTCGCCCAACAACGCCTGCCCTTCGGCGGCATCGGCGCCAGCGGTATGGGCAGCTACCACGGTTATCAGGGCTTTGTCACCATGAGCCACATGAAATCAGTGTATTACCAATCCCGTCTAAACGGCAATGACCTGGTACGTGCCCCATTTACTAAAATTAAAAAGAAACTGATTAACTGGATGAGTTAAATACCAGCTAAGTAAGAAATCTTATTGAATTCCAATGTTTAAATTCAGA
>CAZLAW010000033.1:0-18711 GCA_964557625.1 uncultured Marinicella sp. | reverse complement strand
GCCCACAGCCATTTGTCTATTCTCACCATTATAAATCCTTTTTCGGCGGAACAAATAAGTTGCCCGCCAGCAGACCAACGGAGATGGCGACGGCCACCAGGGCGGCGCTGAAAGCGGCCTGGATGCCGGTGATGGTGTCCTGGGTGTACATGGCGGTGAGGGAGTTAAAGCCCATACTGCCGGGGACCAGCAGAATAATGCCGGGAATTTGCATCAGTGAGGCCGGGTTGTCGGTCATGCGGGAATAGAAGTTACCGGCGCTGGCAATCAGCACCGCGGTGGCCAGGGAAATAAAGGGTTGATCCAGCCATAGTTTAAACACTTGCGAGCCGATGTAGGCCAGGGCAATGGATAAAAATATCCAAAAAACATCCGCCAGGCGGGCTTTAAAAATAACCGAAAAAGCCAAAGAGGTGATAACAATGGACAAATAGCGAAACCAATCGGGGGTGGGGGGATTTAAGGTAAACGGGTCATCACCGAATAATTTATGGCCGATTAAGTAGCCCAGCGCTAATCCAAAAGACAGTAAAAACAAAACCGTGACCGCTCCGGCCAGGCGACCACTGCCTGAGACCAGGTGATCGGTGGATAATTCACGCATAGCGATGGTGATACCCAAACCGGGAATCAATACAATCAAACCTGACAAGGCCACCAGAACATAATTGATACCGGATGTATAGTGATGAATAAGGATGGCTAAAATGCCCACTACCATGGCAGAAAAGGGCACCACCACATGCGACAGGTGAAAATACTTCTCTCCGGTTCTGGCAATGATGCCGGTGACAATGCCTAAGCCCAATGCGGATAAAACGTCCAGCCAGCCACCGGCAAATAAAGTGGAAAATCCGACGCCGACAATGCCGTAAGCCAACACCAGCAGCCAGCCGGGGTAATCAGACTCATGGTCTTTGATATGGCGAATGGTTTCAAGTGCGGTATCAATATTGATAACATTATTATCCAGGTCATTGATGACGCCGTTTATTCTTTGTAATGTACCCAAATTTATGTCACCGACTTTGGTTTTGATCATGTAGGTGCGTTGGGCATCCCCTTCACCGATACTGGCAATAATGGCGGTGGGAAAAGCCACAAACTGACCACTGAAATTAAATTTTTCCAGAATCACCTGCATATAAGCTTCCAGACGGTGCGATGGGGTGCCCGCTTCGGCAATGGCTTTGCTGATGCTGAGTAGCATGTTGGCCTGTTTTTGGCGAATTTTCCGTTTTTCAGAAACCACGACAAGACTAAATTTAAAATCGTTATATTAACCTGAAAATGTGACAACACCAATACACTGCCGTTGGGAATTTGGTTTTATGCTTGGTTTTATGTCAAAAACCGCTACAATTCATGTTTTGAATTATTCTTGTGTCTATGACGGTCTATAATTTTTCCGCCGGTCCGGCGTCACTGCCCTCAGCGGTTAAACAACAACTAAAGAATGAGCTCGACAATTGGCAGGGTACCGGCACCTCGGTGATGGAGGTTTCTCATCGCAGCCCTGAGTTCATAGCGTTAATGGCGGATAATGAAGACTTATTACGATCATTATTAAATATTAACGATGATTATGCGGTGTTATTAGTCCCCGGTGGCGCGCGTTTGCAATATGCCATGCTACCGATGAATTTATCCGCGCCCGATCGTAAAACGGTTTATCATGTGAATGGATACTGGGGGTTTTTAGCCTATCAGGAAGCACAGAAATTCTCGCAAGTTGTGACCACCACTGAACCGCCCAAAGCGCCCTATCAGCCACAACACATTCTGGGTGAATATGAAGCCGCTCATATTGACAGTGATGCCGATTATTTTCATTACACCAGCAACGAAACGTTGGAAGGTATTCAATGGCATCAATTGCCTGACAGTAATGGTCTGCCGTTAAGTTGTGATATGACGTCGGATTTAATGACCCGTGAGGTTAATATAGACGATTACGGCATGATTTATGCCAGTGCGCAGAAGAACCTGGGGATTGCGGGTTTAACCTTGGTGATTGTGCGCAAAGATTTAATCGGCACCCACTCAAACAACATACCCACACTCATGGATTATGCCACTTTTGAACAACACAATTCAGCCTACAATACACCACCGACCTTTGTGTGGTATGTGATGTATTTGGTGTTGCAATGGTATCAGCAACAGGGTGGGATAGAAGTGATGCAACAGCGCAACCGGGCCAAAGCCCGGAAACTGTATGATTATATCGATCACAGTGCATTTTACTCAAATCGGGTCGCGCCGGACATTCGCTCTGAAGTCAATGTGCCATTTTGGTTGGCGGATGACGGCTTGAATGAACAATTTTTAATCGAAAGCAATGCCGCCGGCTTAAAAGCGCTCAAAGGCCACAAAGCCGTCGGTGGTATGCGTGCCAGTATATACAATGCAGTCCCTATGGAAGCAGTTAACGCGCTGATTGAATTTATGCACAACTTTGAGAAACAACATGCTTAACATCGGCCAAACCAACCGCTTAACCATTCAGTCTTTAAAGACTTCGGGTGCCCGGTTAACCGATCAACAGGGCACAACGGTGTTTTTGCCGGCCAAATTTGTTACCGAAAACATGCAGGAAGGTGATGAGGTTTCGGTATTTGTTTATCTGGACAAGGACGATCAAGCGGTGGCCACCACAGAAAAACCACTGGTTGAGGTGGGTCAATGTGCTTTTCTTACCGTGGTGGATGTGAATAAAACCGGGGCTTTTCTGGATTGGGGTTTGCCCAAAGATTTACTGTTACCTTTTGGCGAACAAAAGCGCCGCTTACAGCCGGGTAATAAACAATGTGTCTATGTTTACCTCGACAAAGCTTCAAAGCGCATCACAGCCAGCAGTCGCTTAAATAAATTTTTACCAGAAATTAACGGGCCGTTTCAGGGCGGTGAACAGGTTGAGTTGTTTTTTTGGGGTAAAAGTGAATTGGGCTTTAAGGCGGTGATAAATAACCGGTATTTAGGCTTATTGCATCATCAGGATGATTATGAAAACGTACGGGTGGGTGAAAAACGCAACGGTTTTATTAAATCCATCAGCCCAGAGGGGAAAATTAATCTGGCTTTGCATTTGCCGAACAAGACCCAGTTGGGTGATCTGGCCGAACAAATTTATGCTGATTTAAAAGCCCGGGGAGGTGAGTCTGATTTAACCGATAAAAGCAGTCCCGAAGCGATTAAAGCCAAATGGCAGGTCAGTAAAGGCAGTTATAAAAAAGCCCTGGGCAAACTGTATAAGCAACGCAAAATCAGTCTGGCGGCGGATAAAATCAAACTGATCGATTAAGCCGTTGTTTTGTGACCACCCATTGGATTAAAACCCACAAATAAGCCAGTGACCAGGCGCTGACCGCAGCGACCAAATACGCATTACGCTGGCTTGAATAGTCAGCAGCCACTCGTGACAGCACCGCAGCGAAAAGCAACAACACCGGGGGGTAAAATATGATGGCCGGAACGTGCCGTTTTGGTATCAGGTATTTGAGTATCACCATCGATGACAAGGTACCGATGGCACCCATGGTAATCACATGCATAAAGGCCGGTTGATAGTGACCCGTGGTCAATGCATAAGCCAGTATCATACAACCGCAGATTAGCCACAGATAGCCTAAACTTAAGCCCATTAAATCACTGCGATACCAACAGCGCCAAAACTGCCAGCGCAGCAGTCGCAGCAACAACAGGCCGGCCAATAACAACAACACAACCGCCGCGATGCGGTGGGTTTGTGGATGCAACAATAACAGGGAAGCCAGTGGTGGTAAGATTAAAATAAGGGCTTCAATGCGAGGTTGAACCCGCGCGTGTAAAATATAATTTTGTTGCTGTAATTCACCGGCAAAAGCCGGTGCCAACATACGCCCGGCGATAAAGGCCATCAGCATAATCAGCAACACCAACAGGCTTTGCATCAGGTTGTGCGGATTGATTGGCCAGTGGGTCATTGACAACAATAACCAGCCCAGAGGAAAACAAAATAAGGCCACCAATAAGGGTGCAATCACTTTATTGCGCCATTTTTTCGCCACCAGATAACGCGGTGCGATATGGCGCACCACCCACAGGGCAAACAGTACCGTCAATAACTCGGCAATAAGTGTGCCGGGTGCCATCACAAACGCCACCCGGGCGGTCAGCCACAACAACAGCATCAGCCACATTTTAACAGGTGTTTGTTTGCCTAAAGTGTAGCCGCAGATTAAGGCCAGTACAAAACCAAAAAACATTTCATGGGCATGACCCAGACCGATTAAGGCGCGGCTCCAGGGCGTCCAACCCATGCGTGTGGTTTGCGAGAGTACCGACAACACAATCGCAGCCAGACAGGCTGCGGGGAAAAACACATCCTGAGATTTAATTTGTTGTGGTTTGGCTTTCATCATCCGCTGTCATGGCATTATCGGTTTAGTGGCGTATAATAGTTCGCCCGTAATCACTTTGCCATTATTGTCTGTCAACTGTCATGATTAAAACCAATAAACTTGATACCCATCAAATCATCTTGAGCGGCAGGAGGCTGTAATGAACCGATTACCGCATGCCAAATGGGTTTACTGGTTGATCGCAGTGGTGGCGCTGGCTTTAGGTTTGATCGGTGTGGTGTTGCCTCTGTTACCGACCACACCTTTTTTGATTGTGGCTTTATGGGCCGCCGGTCGCTGTTCGCCCCGCCTGGCCAGGTGGCTTGAAAACCACCCCCAAATGGGGCCGCTGTTGCGTAACTGGCGCGACCACCGCGCCATTCCCACCACCGCCAAAGTGTTGGCTTGTTTAATGATGGCGCTCAGTTTTGCGGTGGTCTGGTACCGTGGGGCTTCCACGGCGGTACTAATCGTTGTTTTTATCGTGATCATCAGCCTGATGGCTTACATTCTCAGTAAGCCCAGCACCCATTTAGGTTCCAATAATTCCCACAAACAACAGAAGAATTAAGTGAGTGATTAACTTAATCGGTACAAGGGGTGCTGGGCAGGCCCAATAACCACACTGAATTAATTAATTCAAAAAAATAAGTTAGAGCCAAACTTACTTCGGCTCAAGTCGAATGGCGCCGTCTAAACGAATAACAGAACCATTTAAATAGGTGTTTTCGATAATATGCGCAGCGGTATGAGCAAATTCTGCCGGTGAGCCCAGACGTTTTGGAAAAGGAACGGATTCACCCAGCGCTTTTTTAATCTCATCGGGCATACCGGAAACCATCGGGGTCATAAAAACACCCGGTGCGATGGTCATCACCCGAATACCGAAACGGGTAAATTCCCGTGCCATCGGTAAAGTCATGCCGACAATGCCGCCTTTGGACGCTGAATAAGCGGCTTGTCCGATTTGGCCTTCATAGGCTGCCACCGAGGCGGTGTTAATAATCACACCGCGTTGCTGATCTTCATCGGCCGGGTTATTTTGCATTAACTGGGCGGCGGCTTTGGCGACATTAAAACTGCCCACCAAATTAATCTGAATGGCTTTATTGAAATAATCCAGCGCCATGGGTGCTTCACGGCCCAGGACCCGTCCGGCAGACAATACGCCGGCACAGTTAATCACCACATTGAGGCCGCCCATATTGTCCTGAGCTTGATCGCAGGCGTGCTCAATGGCAGCCTCATTACTGACATCGGCGGCCACAAAAAAGGCCCGTTCCGTGTGTAATTGTTGCTGCTGGGACTGACCGACGTCTTCATTGATGTCGATGAGGGTGACCTGTCCGCCACCGTCAATAATGTGTTGTGCGCAAGCCAGTCCGAGACCGGAAGCGCCGCCTGTTATCAGGGCTTTGACTTGATTTATGTTCATAAGATTATGGTAAAAGTCCTTGTTGGTTTAAAGGTCGCATTAAATAACATAAGCAATCCAGTCGCACCGCCTGCGGGCTGAGGGTAATCATGGCCGGCATCACCGATTGACTTAATTGCAGTTGTTGCGCTTCAATGCGGAAGTATTGTTGTGTGATGTCATGATTCATGGCATCGGTTACCGTTATCGGCATCGGGGTCTGGGCGGTTTGTAAATGGCCAAAAACGGTTCCCGGTGCCAACTGATGGAAATTATGATAGTCCAGGTCTTCAGGAATTTCAAAGTCAACCGGGTCCCGGGTTTCACCGGCCACACCGATGGTCATGTCTTTTTTGAGTTTAACCACGGCAAAAATATTCATCACCTCCTGATCTTCACTGACCCCGGGAATTTGATTAAGATTCGACAATCGGCACAGGTTTTCTAAGAATGTGATGGTTTGTTCAATGCCGTCGGCAGTTCCGCTCATGCCGCATTCAATGGTCACGGCAGGGCAAAACTCCGCAAACGCACCGGATTGGATACCGTCCGGGCTGGTGATGTGAATAATGGTTTGTGAAAACAATGAAGCCAGATTAATGTGCTCTTTTTTAATCGCATTGACGCCGGCGTAGTGGGGGTTGCGGCCGCTGTTATTATGAATATCAACACTGGCTAAAGGGTTTTGCTGTTTGATGAATTCAGTAATTTCAGCCATTTTTTGGGCCACCGGATGGTGGTTGGGCCGTTGGCCCGGCCAGCAGCGGTTAAAGTCAACCCCGTCCGGCATTTGTCGTACATTATGTCGAGCGGCTTGTACGTTGCCAAACAACACAATTAAGGTTCTGGGTAATTTGGGCAGGTGCTGTTTAAGATAAACCCGTAAAGCCTCCCAGCCGGTTGTTTCATTGCCATGTTGCAGTATCGAGATAAAAACAGGTCGTTTGATTTGGCCTTTGAGCTTAACCAACGTTAAATCATCGACAAACTGATGGAGTTGATTGGCTTCGATTTCCAATATTCCATCGGGTAATTCCGACAACATCTGGGGCATGTGAATTGTTCTCTTCGATTATCAAAGCGGTTAAGGTACCTCTTTGCTGAAAAAATTGGAAGACCCACCTTGATTTTTTTTCTGTTCGGACCCAAAATCTATGGGATTTTTTTATAACCAAACAAACCATGATTGAATGTTCACACCTCAGTAAACACTTTGGCGATGTTAAAGCGGTTGATGATTTAAGTTTTACCGCACATAAAGGTCAGGTTTTGGGCTTTTTAGGGCCCAATGGTGCCGGAAAATCCACCACCATGAAAATGATTACCGGGTTTTTACCACCCACTTCAGGCGACATTAAAGTGTGTGGTATTGATTTGGCCGAAGACCCACTGGCGGTCAAAAATAAAATTGGTTATTTGCCTGAGGGTGCGCCCAGTTATCATGAAATGCAGGTTGGTCCGTTTTTACAGTTTATTGCCCGGATGCGCAATATACCTGCTGACCAACAACAGGTTGCGGTGGATTCGGTGGTGGCCAGGTTGAACTTGAATCATGTTTATTACCAAAAAATAGACACCTTGTCCAAGGGCTTTAAACGTCGGGTGGGTCTGGCACAGGCCATCATCCATGATCCTGAGGTGTTGATTATGGATGAACCCACCGATGGTTTGGATCCCAACCAAAAACATCAGGTGCGTGAACTCATCACCACCATGTCAAAAAACAAAACCATTATTTTATCCACCCATATTTTGGAAGAAGTGCATGCAGTGTGCGACCGGGCCATTATTATTGCCAGAGGCTCGATTGTTGCCGACAATACCCCGACCGAAATGGAAAGCATGTCCCGTTATCACCATGCGGTGAGTTTTGTGGCAGATTTAAACACCGAATTATTAAATAAAATCAAGCGACTGGATTGTGTCCGAGATGTCACTTTTAACGCCCGATTAAAGGAAACCACCGTGTTTCCGGCACAAGGTTTGTTTATTTTTGATGAGGTCAGTGCCCTGTTAAAACGTGAAGGTATTCAGGTAACCAGTTTAAAAATGGAGGCCGGACGTCTGGATGAAGTGTTTAGGAACATCACCCAACCGGCCTCCAAGAAGGAGGTGAAATGATGAATCACATCAGTGCCATTATTCGCAGAGAAATACAAAGTTATTTTGCCACCCCGATTGCCTATGTTTTTATCGTTATATTTTTGGTGATGAGCGGGGTATTTGCATTTTATTTTGGCAGTTTATACGAACGCGGTCAGGCTGATTTATTACCCTTTTTTAATTACCATCCGTGGTTGTATTTGTTTCTGGTGCCGGCGGTGGCCATGCGTATATGGTCTGAAGAACGCAACAGCGGTAACATTGAATTGCTGATGACGTTGCCGGTGAAACGCATAACCTGGGTGCTGGGTAAGTTTTTGGCAGCCTGGTTATTTGTGGGTCTGGCTTTGTTATTGACATTTCCGATGGTGATTTCTATTAACTACCTGGGTGACCCGGATAATGGCGTGATTGTGGCCAGTTATTTGGGATCGTTTTTACTGGCAGGTGCATTTTTGGCCATCGGCAATTGTTTATCGGCGGCCACCAAAAACCAGGTGATTGCCTTTATCTTGACGGTGGTGATTTGCTTTTTGTTTTTGTTGTCCGGCCTTCCCATGGTGTTGGCGTTTTTTAAACTGTTTTTGCCGCAATTTATGGTGGATGTGGTGGCCTCCACCAGTTTCTTAAGTCACTACGCCTCGATCACCAAAGGGGTGTTGGATTTGGGCGATTTGAGTTATTTTGCCATAACCATTGCCGTGTGGTTGACGGCCACGGTGTTGGTGGTTGAGATGAAAAAAGGAGACTGATGATGAAAAGAACCGGACATCGATTACAACTGCTGGTGTTAGCCGTTATATTTTTATTGTCATCCGTGATAATCAGTGAAAGCGGTCTGTTCTCACGCCTGCGGCTGGATTTAACCGATAACAATATGTTCACTCTCAGTCAGGGCACCAAAAATATTGTCAATAACATTGATGAGCAGGTCCATTTGCGTTTGTTTTTTTCTGAACAGGCAACGCAGGATTTGCCCATGTTGCGAACTTTTTTCCAACGGGTCAAAGACTTTCTTGAAGAGTTGACCCGTTTTGGTGGTGCTAAATTAAAACTCAGTATCATTGATCCGGTGTCTTTTTCAGAAGAGGAAGACCAGGCGTCACAATTTGGTTTACAGGCTTTGCCGGTGGGTGAGGGTGGTGAAAATGTGTTTTTTGGCATCGCGGCCACCAATGCGGTGGATAACGTGGCGGTTATACCATTTTTACAACCGGAACGAGAAGCCTATTTGGAGTACGATTTGGCCGAGCTGATTTATAACCTCAACAACCCCCAAAAACCCGTCGTTGGGGTGATGACCGCTGAACCAATGTTGGCCAGCGGACCATCGGCTCCCGGGATGCCGCCCCAGGAACAAATCGTATTCACCCAATTAAAAGAGATGTACACGGTACAATCAGTGACAACTGAGCAACCGGATTTATCAAACATCGATTTACTGATACTGGTGCATCCTCAGGATTTACCTGAACAAACCTTGTTCGCTATTGACCAGTATGTGATGGGCGGAGGGCGTTTACTGGCGTTTGTGGACCCCATGAACCAAACCCAGGAAGTACCCGCGGACCCACAAAATCCGATGGCTCAATTCCAGGCCAATCGATCCTCTGATTTGGCGCCCTTGTTCAAAGCCTGGGGGGTTGATTATGACCCCGGTCAGGTGGTTTTGGATAATCAGTCCGCCCTCAGTATTCAATCCACTCAGGGTCAGACCATTCGCCATCTCGGTATCAACGCCTGGGGTGAGAATAATTTAAGTGATGATGTGGTTAACTTTGAACTGAATAAAATTCACACTGCCTTGAGTGGTTATTTTGAAGCTGAAAATGGACGATTAACGCCATTAATTACCAGCAACCAGGATTCCATGTCGGTCAAAACGGATCCGTTCAGTATGCTGTTTAATCCGGCCGCATTATTTCAACAATATCAGCCTGATGATGCCCGCTATGTGATCGCTGCACGTTTAAATGGTCCGGTAGAAAGTGCCTTCCGTGAAGGTTTTGAAGATGCCGAGAATATCATCTCTGAGCAGAGCGACCCGCGGGTGGTGCTGGTGGCAGATGCGGATATGCTGTATGATCGTCTGTGGGTACAGTCGCAGAATTTCTTTGGCCGTCAGGTGTATTCGCCGTTTGCCGACAACGGCTATTTTGTGAATAATCTGGTGGACAATCTATCCGGCAGTGAGGATTTAATTAAAGTGCGGGCGCGCGGCACATCGCATCGTCCATTTGATAAAGTGCTGGCGATTCAGCGTGCCAGTGATCAAAAATACCGCGAGACAGAAAACCAATTGCGGCAACAATTAAGAGAAACCGAAGCCAAACTGAATGAGTTGCAACAAGCCAAGGGCAGTGAAAGTCAGTTGATTTTAAGTGATGAGCAACAACAGGAAATTGAACGCTTTAAGCAACGCAAACTTGAGGTGCGTAAGCAATTACGGGAAGTGAAAAGAAACCTCAATAAAGACATTGAAGCGCTCGGAAATCAGATTAAATTTATTAATATTGCCCTGATTCCGATTCTGATTACCCTGGTGGTTATTATTGTTTCTGCATTTCGCAGTCGTCGTAGGGAGTACAAAAAATGACAACAAGCAAAACCCTGTTGGGATTATTGATCGTGGCCGGCGGCTTGGGTTTTTATTTATTTAATCAAAATTCACAAGACACTGAACACAATCGGCTTATTGCTGCCCTGAGCAGTAATGAATCTTCCATTGATGCTTTGGACCATATTTTGGTGACCCAGGGTGAGCAGCGGTATGATATGCGGGAACGTGAAACCGGTTGGGTTTTAAATGAGGGTTTTTATGTCCGCATGGACTCACTGTTTCAGTGGGTGCAAGCGTTAAAAGATGCCCGCTTGGTGGAGCGTAAAACCGCCAACCCGGATAATTTTCAGGATTTGTCTTTGACCGAAGAAGATTTGCGGGTCCAATTGTACCAGGGGCAACAATTGTTGGCAGATGTGATTTTAGGTCAAATCAGCAGCACCCCGGGTACCCGATTTGTGCGTTATGCGGATGACAATCAATCCTGGTTGGCATCCGGTTTAAATGATTTGGATTCATCTGCGGAAGTCTGGCAGCTGAAAATGCTTTTTGATGTGCCGGCCAACCAGGTGCAGGCGATAGAATGGACCGCAGCAGACAGCTTAAACTTAATTAAGGACAGTGAAACCGGTCAATGGCAGCACGCTGAACCGACAGACGCGGGTGGTTCCTTGAATCAACAAAAAGTTCAATCCCTGGCCGCCGCTTTATCGGGTTTTAGAATTCAACAAGCCACACAGTCCGAAGCAGATTTGCATCAACCTCAACACACTGTTGTATTTGGTTTGGCACAAGGTCGAACCATCACTTTGGCTTTATTTGGTGATGCGGATAAGGCGATTCTAAAAGTGACCGACAGTCAACAACCAAATCGCTACCAAAACTGGCAATTTACAGTGCCTGAGTATAAATTAGACACCTTAATGATGCTGCAATCTGAGGTCATTGAAAGCAAATCTGAGGACACAGAAGATACAGAAGAACAAAGCGCGATAAGTCATCAAACGGAAGAACAAGGATGACCCGACATGCCCCCCGGTATCTGATTTTGGCGGCTTTTTACGGTCTGACGGCGGTGGCACTGGGGGCCCTGGGCCAACATGCCCTGGGACTTGAGAGCGGTAGCCGGCCTTATGTGTTGTTTCAACATGCGTTTATTTATCAGTTAATTCATGCCTTGTTGCTGATTTGGGTGGCGACCCAGTTGCACCAGGGTTTTTGGCTCCGGGCGGCGGCTCTGGCGATTGCCGTGGGTGTGTTGCTATTTTGCGGCGGCTTGTATTTGCTGGTATTTGTCGGCAAAACACCAATATCATGGATCACCCCCATCGGTGGCAGTTTATTGATTTTGGGTTGGTTAAACCTGGTGATTCATGGGGTTAAACAACTGTTTAAACCCCAATAAATTTTTCTTAAATACCGTAATTGACGTTAAAAATTTATTAAAACTGACACTTTGATAGCTGTTATTAGTTCATAAATGTGTGATTAGTCACATTTATAACAACCTTTCAGATTAAACTTTAAGACTCGTCACAGAGCCAGTCATCATGAAAGATCACCGCCAAAGCCGTCGCCAAGTCATGGCCGGTCTGTCTACCGCCGGTTTATGAACGGCTTTGCCGTTTTCAGCCTTGCCGACCGCATCAAGTCAAAAATCCGTTCTACCCAAACAACAGCCCACCGCCGGTTTTAAGGCGGCCCCTTTACCCAATCAGACATTTGCCCATATGGTGCTCAATCGATTGGGTTATGGTGTTACGCCGGGTATTATGGATGAAACTTATTTTCAGGGCCTGGGCACCACCGATGCCGATCGTTTAAGTCAGTTTGTGGATCAGCAGCTGGCCGGTGGTAATGATGTCTATGTGAATCAACGTATTAACCAAGCCGGCACCTATGAGACCTTAAACCTCAGTTTGAACCAGTTATGGGTTGATTATCATATTGATGAGAACAACCAAACCAGTTCCAGTCGACCGGTGAGTGAACATATGCGCTTAAAGTTTTTGCGTTCGACTTACTCACTGTTTCCTTTACGCGAACGAATCGCGGAGTTTTGGCACAACCATTTCAGTATTTACGGTTATGATTATTATGCCCGTTCAGTCTGGAGCAGCTGGGATCGGGATGTGATACGCACCCATATGTTGGGTAATTTTAAGGATTTTTTGATTGCCACGGCACGTCATCCGGCGATGTTGTACTACCTGGATAACTATAATAATTCCCGTTCTGAGCCGAATGAAAATTATGGCCGGGAAATGATTGAGTTACACACCTTAGGTGTGGAAAATTACTACGGCCTGGCGCAACCCCATGAAGTGCCAACCATCACCGTCAATGAATCTGGTGGTTCCTGGCCGGCCAACGGAGTGATTCAACAGTATTATGTGGACAATGATGTGTATGAAACCGCCCGCTGCTTAACCGGTTGGCGGGTGAATGACCACACTGATTTAGGCGACACCGGTGAGTTTTATTACGATTCTAATCGGCATGACAGTTTTAGTAAATCTGTCTTGTCCGGCGGCTTTGTTAATTTTTCTGCTAACCAAGGAGAAACCGATGGTTACGAGGTGATGGAAATGTTGGCTTACCATCCCGGTACCGCGAAACACATTGCCGGCAAATTAGCTCGGGCATTTATCAGCGATGATCCGCCCCAGCAGGTCATTGATGATGTGGCCGCCGTTTTCTATGACAACCGCACCGCGCCCAATCAATTGGAACTGGTGTTTAAAGCCTTGTTTAATCATGCCGCATTCAGTGATCCGCAATACTGGCAAAGTAAGGTGAAACGACCATTTGATGTGGTAGTGTCAGCGATGCGGGCATGTGATGCCGATTTCACCCTGCAGCCGGATGATGGTGACAGCAACAGTTTTGTTTATCGCATGGATGACACCGGTCATTTTCCCTACGAGTGGCGACCACCGGACGGTTTTCCGACCCAATCGTCTTTTTGGCTGAACTCCACCGCTTTGGTGCATACCTGGAAGACCGTGGACTGGTTGATTGACCATGACAGTTCAGGCAGTACACCGAATCCTTTGTTGCCGGTATTGCCTTATATTATCCAACATTTTCAGAATTTACCCCAAACTGAATTATTGCCGGATAATATTTTGTCGTATTGGATGTCGCGGATATTTGATCAAACCCCAACAGGGGGCTGGGCGGGGGATCCGGTGTTTGAGTCCATCATGACATTCTTTTTAAGTCGACCCTCAGATCTGGCCTATCCACAATGGCCGCGCAGTAATTTTATCGAGAAAGATCGAATGTTTAACAATCAATGGCCTTATTACTGGGGCACGCGTTTACGTGGTGCGGTGAAGCTTATGATTGCCTCACCTTACTTTATGCAACGGTAGGAGATTAACCATGCGAACCATGAATCGACGAAAATTTTTACAGTCTTCTGCTCTGTTGGCCGGGGTGTCCGGCGTTAAAATCAGCCGGGCGAATAACCTGATGTCCACTTCTCAACCGATTGTGATTGACTTGTTTATGCGCGATGGCATGGATGGGCTTAACCTGGTGCCGCCATATTCGGGTAATAATTGGATTGAATATGACATTTTGCGTCCGGACTTACAAGTACCTAAAACAGGTAATAACAGCATGTTGGATTTGGGTGAAGCCTTTGGCTTACATCCGGCAGCCACCGGTTTCAGAGATTTGTACATCGGTGGTGACCTGGCCATTATCCACGGCACCGGTCTGCCCAAATCGTTGGTTACGCGCAGTCACTTTGATGCCACCAAATTAACCGAGCTGGGGACACCGAATAACACCTTAACACCGGACGGTTGGCTTACCCGGCACTTGCAAAGTTCGCCGCAAATCACCGGTGCTGAAGTGATTCCGGTGTTGGTTTCCAGTGGTTCAAAACCCATCAGCTTACAGGATTATTATCAAGCATTGACGGTGGATCAGGTGAGTGGTTATCACCCCAATCCGGGCAGTTATGAAGATCAACATGTGGCTGCGATTAATGCCATGTACAGCGGTACATCCGTTATGGATCAGGCAGTTCAGGGAGCCATGGATACTTTGGAAATACTGCATCAGCTCGATTTGGATAACTATGTGCCCGGCGGTGGTGCCGTTTATCCGGACAACAGTTTTGGTGACCAGTTACAGCTGATTGCTCAACTTATAAAAGAAGACCTTAATGTGAATGTGGCGACCGCTGAATGGGTGGTTGGGACACCCACAATGGCCAGGGCGATGGCGGTGGCGGGTTTTTTGCTGATCGGGTCGGTGATTTATCCAATGCGGTCACGGCGTTATGGCAAGATCTAAAGGCCTCGGGTCTGGGGCAGCAGGTCACGATTGTGATTCACAGTGAATTTGGTCGTCGGGCCAAGCAAAATGGTGAAAGCAACAGCGGCACTGACCATGGATCAGGTAATGTGATGTTGGTGATTGGTGGCCGGGTGAATGGTGGTCAAATGTATGGTCAGTTTGCCGGTTTAGCCAATGACCAGTTGTTTGAAGGTGAGGATGTATCACCGGAAGTGGATTACCGTCAGGTGTTGGGGACCATTGTCAAAGAAGTGCTTGGTAATCCGCATTTAGATCAGGTGTTTCCGGGATATACCAACCACCAATCGATGAATTTTGTGTCATCTGATTTAATTTTCAAAAGTGGTTTTGATTAACCCCAAGCAGTACCAATAACCATCGCTTTTTAGGGAGTCATCCCTAAAAAATTATACGGATAGAAATGATGATAATAGCTGTTGTAGTTGTGCCGGTGAATGCCAGTGAGGACCACAGACAAAGCGTGGTATTTGCCAGCGGTTGGTGTGCTTTGTCACGGCTTTGGCACCACAGGTAAAAGCCGCTTGAATACCTGCCCGTTGACCATAATCAGGCAAAAACTTTTTAACCAGAAAATCGTTTGTTTGTCCCCAGGGGTAGCAGAATAACCGGCTGTTACCACCGGATAAGTGGTCAATGACCCTTTTGGCCTGAATAATTTGTAAATCGGCCTCATCCTTTGTCTCAATGTTTGAAAACATGGCCTGTTCGGCAGGGTAAATATAAGGGTGCCGATGATCCCATGAATGGTTCTCAATGGACATTAATGCAGAGTTATTGGCTTCTTGCCACCAGTCATCATTAAATAAGGGTTGCCCCTTTAATGATTTTTCAGCGATTATTTGGCGTGATGAGTAATCAGCGATAACAAAAGCAGTCAGATGAGCCTGCGGTTGTTGGTCCGTGCCGACTTCTTGCTGAAAATCGTTTAATAAATTGTATAAGCTTTTTTGCGGGCCAAATTGAAGGTATTCCCCATCAAGATAGTCCTGATCTATTCCATCATCACAACTCAAAGCGATATAGGGTGTATCCTCCGATGGGAGATCCTGTATTCCCAGTAGCCAGTCCACCAGCCGCTGCAAAGGTATGATTTTAAAACCCATTTGATGCAATGTGTATAAATCACTTTGAAAAGCGATGCGGTCGTTGGTTTGGTAACTGTTGCCGGTGATATTTCCGGCGTGATAGGTCAACACCGGTATCTGTTGGGTCCGCATACTTAGTCCAAAAACTCTTTTTTAACCGTTGCAAAGGCATTAAGCGCTAAATCCAAATCACTTTGCGAATGCGCTGCTGAAATTTGTAAGCGAATACGGGCCTCACCTTTGGGCACCACCGGAAAACTAAAACCAATGCAGTACACGCCCAACTCCAGTAAACGGTCGGCCATCTCAGCGGCCAAACGGGCGTCACCGAGCATGATGGGCACAATCGGATGGTTATCACCGGCTACGGTAAAACCCAGTTCAGCCACCTTGGTGCGAAAATAGTCGGTGTTGGTTTTAAGTTTGAGGATAAGCTCTTGTGAATTGTTAATCAGGTCCAGCACCTCAAGGGTGGCGGCCACCAGGGTGGGTGGTAAAGAGTTCGAAAACAGGTAGGGTCTTGAGCGTTGGCGCAACAACTCAATCACTTCTTTTTGACCTGTGGTGAAGCCGCCGGCGGCACCCCCCAGTGCTTTGCCCAGGGTTGAGGTAAAGATATCCACTTTGTCCATGACACCCTCCAATTCGGCGGAGCCACGGCCATTTTCACCAATGAATCCGGTGGCGTGTGAGTCATCCACCACCAACATCGCATTATACTGTTCAGCCAGTTCTGTGATTGCTTTTAAGGGGGCGATGGTGCCGTCCATGGAAAACACCCCGTCGGTGACAATTAATCGACGCTCACAATCCTGGGTGTTTTTTAAAATGTCTTCCAAGGCAGCCAAATCCCGGTTGGGATAGCGGTGACGCTGGGCTTTACATAACCGAATACCGTCAATAATGGAGGCGTGATTAAGTTGGTCGCTGATAACGGCATCTTTGTTATCTAAAATGGTCTCAAATAAGCCGCCATTGGCGGCAAAGCAGGAAGAATATAAAATGGTGTCTTCGGTGCCGAAGAATTCACTGATTTTATGCTCCAATTCTTTGTGCAGGTCCTGGGTGCCGCAAATAAAACGCACTGATGCCAGGCCGAAGCCGTGGCTGTCAAGAGCTTTTTTGGCCGCCTGAATAATGGCCGGATGGTCGGCCAGACCCAAATAGTTATTGGCGCAAAAGTTTAATACTTTCCGGCCATCGGGTAATTCAATGTGGGCTGATTGGGGACTGACAATGACGCGCTCTTTTTTATACAGACCGTCGGCTTTTATTTGATCGATTATTTTATTATATTCTTGCATATTAGCTCCAGTTACAGACGACCTTGCCACATTCACCTGAGGCCATCAAGTCAAAGCCATGTTGAAAGTCGTCAATTGAAATTTCGTGGGTGAGGACATGTTGTAACGGGAAACCCGACAACAGCATTTGCGTCATTTTATACCATGTTTCGTACATTTTTCGACCGGTCACACCTTTGACGGACAGGCCTTTAAAAATAATATTATCCCAATTAATTTGGGTTTCATCGGGCAGCATGCCAAGTAGGGTGACTTTGCCGCCGTTGTACATGTTTTTAAGCATGTCATTAAAGGCATGGGGGTTTCCGGACATTTCCATACCTAAATCAAATCCGGTGATATGCGCTTCTTGCATGACATCATGCAATTTTTCACGGGTTACATTCACAGTACGGGTGGCGCCCATTTTTTTGGCTAAATTTAACCGGTAGTCATTGACGTCCGTGACAATGACATTCCGGGCACCCACATGGTTACAAATGCCGGTGGCAATGATGCCAATCGGACCGCAACCGGTGATCAGCACATCTTCGCCCACCATATCGTACTCCAGGGCACAGTGAGCGGCATTGCCAAAAGGGTCAAAGAAAGCCGCTAAATTTGAGGGGATGGCGTCAGGTACCGGCCATAAATTTTGTACCGGCATGGCCACATATTCAGCAAAAGCACCGTTACGGTTGACACCGATACCCCGGGTGTTGGGACATAAATGCTGGGTGCCGGCACGACAATTACGACACACACCGCATACGATATGGCCTTCGGCACTGACCCGTTGACCCACTTCATAACCATTGACTTCAATGCCCATGTCGACGATATGACCCACAAACTCATGGCCGATGACCAGGGGTGTATTAATGTTCTTTGCGGACCATTTGTCCCAATTATAAATATGTAAATCAGTGCCGCAAATGGCGGTTTTTTCGACTTTGATAAGGACATCATTATGACCAATAGCGGGTTTCTCAACCTCGTCCATCCAGATTCCTTTTTTGGGGAGTTTTTTAACCAATGCTTTCATTTTTATCACCATGCGTGATTGTGTATGGGTTTTTTGTGTCGACCTGTTTTAAGGCGGCCTTATTATAAACCATATTGGCCCGGACTTTTTCAGCGTCAACAAAGCGATTAAATTAAAATCGCTTTGTTAAGACGTTTTGGATTAATCGGTGGTTTTTGGTTGCGATGAAAGTTCTTCGTTACGTAAATCTTTACGCAGAATTTTACCGACATTGGTTTTTGGTAATTCGTCTCTGAATTCAACCAATTTAGGAACTTTGTAGCCGGTGAGGTTTTTGCGACAATGGTTTATGACGTCTTCTGCGGTCAGGTCCTTATTGTTCGTTACCACAAATAATTTAACTTTCTCACCGGAGCGCTCATCCGGTACACCAATGGCGGCTGCTTCAATGATGTCCGGGTGTAAGGTCGCAGCATCTTCGATTTCATTGGGATACACATTAAAGCCCGAAACCAGGATCATGTCTTTTTTGCGGTCGACAATTTTAAAATAACCGTCTTCTGT
>CAZLAW010000032.1:0-19465 GCA_964557625.1 uncultured Marinicella sp. | reverse complement strand
CATTGCTGCATTTGCTCTTCATTTAAAATATCAGCCATCTTTTCGTGAGTTTCGGACTTCACCTGTTCACGGGCGTCGGCCATACGTTGTCGATGGTCTTCTTTCAAAGCCTGCATTTGGGTGCGTTGTTGCTCGGTAAGATTGAGTTTTTCATACATGGCCCCACCACGTTCAGCAGCGGCCATACCGGCAAACATAAATAGACTTAAACTTAACAATACGAATTTTTTCATGGGTTTTCTCCAGTTGGTTTACAGTCATCCTATCCAATAAGTGTGCAAATAATATGGATGTATCTTTATTTAGGTACAAATTGATAACCCAGACCATAAATTGACTGAATAAACTCATGATTATCCAGCGTTTTTAATTTCTTTCGAATTTTTTTAATATGACTGTCAATGGTGCGATCAGAGATAATCCGGTAATCTGAATAAGCCTGATTCATTAATTGATCCCGGCTCATCACCTGACCGGCATGTTGATAAAGCGCTTTGAGCAGATTAAATTCCACCACGGTGAACTGCACTGATTTTTGCTTTATTTGTGCCGATACCTGCTGTTCGTTGAGGCTGAAATCTGTCTTTATCGGTTGGTGGTTATGTCGTCTTAACTGGACTTTGACTCTGGCCACCAATTCACGCGGACTGTAGGGTTTACAGACATAATCATCGGCACCGATTTCCAAACCCATTAAGCGGTCTATTTCACTGACTTTTGCCGTGGTGATAATAATCGGAACCTGGGAAAATTCACGGATTGCTTTGGTTAAACTTAAGCCGTCTTGTCCTGGTAGCATTAAATCCATCAAAATAACCGCCGGTGTGTTCTGGTTAACCCATGTCAGCACCTCATCGCCATGATGTATGATGGTTGTCGTTAATTCGGCTTGTCTGAGGTAATCTGCCATTAACTCAGCCAACGGCTTTTCATCTTCTACAATTAATATATGTTCATTCATGTGAAGTTTCGTCAATCGGTAAGTTGATAATGATGGTCAATCCACCGAAGGATGAATTACGAGCCTCAATGGTTCCCTGATGGGCTGTGACAATATTTTTGGCAATGGCCAGACCAATACCAAAACCGCCCTGGTGTTTATTTCTGTCTGCATCCGGTCGAAATAAACGATCAAATAAGTGATTATGGTATCGCTGATCAACACCCGGCGCACTGTCTTCAATAATCACGGTGGCTTGCTGTTTGTGTGTTTTTAAGCTGACCGAAATTAACCCTCCGGCATCGGTATATCGCAACGAATTATTCAAAATATTATTAAACAACTGCTGTAACCGTAAAGCATCCCCGACAACCCAACTGTGGTCTTCAATATCCTGTTTTAACGATAAATCAGCCGCTCTTATCTGTGATGAAAACGAGTCAAGCACGCTTATCAATAATTCGCTCAGGTTGATTCGCTGCTTTTGATATTGCATGGATCCCAATTCGGTGCCCGCCAGGTCCTGAATGTCATTAATCAGCAAGGATAAATTCATTACCTGTTGATGTAATTGATTTAACTGCTCTTGATCCGGTTTTTGAATACCATCTTGTAACGCTTCAATTTGTGCCCGTAACACCGAAACCGGTGTTCTTAATTCGTGCGAAATATCGGTGAAAAAAGTTTTCTGGTTTTCGCGGTTGGCCTGGAGTGTTTGACTGAGGTGGTTAATGTTATGACCCAATCGTCCCAATTCATCGCTTCGATTGATATCAATTAATTCACCATATTCACCATTACTCATTTTTTTAACATGGTCATTTAGGCGTTTAATGGGCCGGGTAAAATAGCCTGATATTGGCCAACTCAGCATTAAAGTAAAGACCAATGCGGCGCCAAACATCATCAATAACCATTTATGGATGGCTTGATTAAATTGACGATCAAAATGATCATGGATGGTTTTTCTGTCCGGTATGCGTAAATAGGCCACAAGTTGATGATTGACCTGAATGGGCAATAATTTTATCGGCTGTTTGGGGATTATTTTTCGACCTGTTATCACGTCTTTATTGACTGATAACAGGGCATGGTATTTAAACATCTTCCAACGGCGCTGATGGCGGTGAATTTGTGGCGATTCCGCCTTTTCATCCATCATGCTGTTGATTAACAGGGTTTGCCATAAACTCCGGTCTGTTTTTAAACCACGCCAATCGCCATGCTGTTGATAATATGCCTGTAGTTGTTTGACCAAATTTTGATTGGTGTCATCATAGAGCGATTGTTTGTAACGGCTGAAGCTGCGGTCAAAACCCAGTGAAACCGATAACACCAGTAAAACGGCCATGCTTAATGTCAAAGCCAGCAGAATGATCAAAGTTTTAGTTTGAATCGATTTAAACGCCATTTTCTTATCATGGCACAAGAATAAGGAAGAAAAAAGAACGTTCTTATTACTTGCCAATACAAAAACTAGAAAAAATTTCACCCAGTAAATCATCGGAGGTAAATTCACCGGTGACAGCATTCAGCGCCGCTTGCGCCAGACGCAGTTCTTCGGCCGCTAATTCGCCGATATTATCTGCAAGATGCTGCTCGGCTGTGGCCACATGCTGTTGGGTCAATTTTAATTGCTCAATATGCCGCTGGCGGGCGGTGAACGTATCTTCACCCATTTCACCCGCCGAAACCCGGTCGATAATGGCTTGTTTGAGTTGTTCAAGGCCGGCACCGGTTTTGGCGGATAAAGACACCTCCGCTGACAGTTCTTGATTGGCCGGATGCAGAGAATCAATTTTATTGATCAGTCGCAGTTCGTTTGATTTGGTGGGCGGCAACGGGGCGAGTGGTTGACTGCCATCATATACCGATAAAATCACATCACAACTGGCCTGAATGGCACGGGCCCGTTCAATGCCTTGTTGTTCAATCGGATCATCGCTCTTACGGATACCGGCGGTGTCCACCAGTTTCACCGGAATACCCTGAATAATGACGTCCGCCTTAATCACATCCCGGGTGGTGCCCGGAATATTCGAAATAATCGCGGTCTGTTCTTCCGTGAGGGCATTCAAAATGGATGATTTACCCACATTCGGAGCACCGATAATGGCAATGCTGATGCCTTGATTAAGCACCACACCTGTTTGGGTTTTTCTCAAAACGTCAATGAGTGCCTGATTCAACCCGGCCAACTGCTGCCGGAGCTGTTGATCGGCCAGAAAGTCAATTTCCTCTTCGGGAAAATCTATGGCGGATTCAATCCACACCCGGGTTTCGATCAGTTGTTTTAATAAACTGTTTATATGGGTTGAAAATTCACCCTGCAAAGACCTTTGTGAAGCCAACACCGCTTGTTCAGAACCACCTGAAATTAAATCGGCAATGGCTTCGGCTTGCACCAAATCCATTTTCTCATTCAAAAAAGCCCGTTCTGAAAACTCACCGGGTCGGGCCATGCGAGCGCCTAAACGAATAATTTCAGCCAATAACATATGTAGCACCACATGACCGCCATGGGCCTGGACTTCCACCACATCTTCACCGGTAAACGAATTGGGCCCCGGAAAATACAACAATAATCCGCTGTCAATTAATTGTTGTTCGCTGTTATAAAATGCCCTGAAATGGGCAAAACGGGGTTTAAAACGGGTGTTCCTCGCCAAGCGTTGGGCGATAGAAAACGCATCCGAACCGGAGATCCGAATGATTCCGACACCACCGGTTCCCGGCGCTGTGGCTATGGCCGCGATGGTGTCGTTATGCGGATTCATATTAACAATATTGGTTATTTATTGTCTTGATTATCCAGTTGCTTATCTGCTTTTTTAGCTTTAACCGGCTGGCCACTGTCCTGGGCTTCAATGCGGCGGGTAATGACCCATTGCTGACCTAAGGATAACACTGAATTCAAGGCCCAGTATAAGACTAAACCGGCCTGGAAAAAGGCGAACATGATGGAAAATGCAATCGGCATAAACTTCATGATTTTTTGTTGCATCGGGTCCATTCCCGGTGTCGGTGACAAGCGCTGTGTCATCACCATGGCAATCGCATTGATGGCCGGTAGAATAAAATAGGGATCGGGACTGGATAAATCTTGAATCCACAAAATAAACGGTGCCTGACGCAGTTCCACCGATTCCAGTAATACCCAATAAAGCGCAATAAACACCGGAATCTGAATCAAAATCGGTAAACAACCACCCAAAGGATTGACCTTTTCTTTTTGGTACAAGGCCATCATTTCCTGGTTAAATTTGGGTTTATCGTCTTTGTAACGCTCTTTTAAGGTTTGAATCCGCGGCTGTAGTTTACGCATCCGTGCCATGGATTTATATTGTGCCTCAGAAAGCTTAAAAAACACCAATTTAATGAGAATGGTTAACAACACAATGGCCCAACCCCAGTTACCAACAAAGCCGTGGATTTTTTCAAGTAACCAAAACAAAGGTTTCGAAATCGCGGTAAAGACACCATAATCAACGGTGAGATCAAGGCCTCTGGCCACTTGCGGCAATTCATCCTGTAATTTGGGTCCCACAAACCAGGTCGAGTAAAAATCTGTCTGACCACCTGATGTCACTGTTTTGGCCGGTGCGATATAACGGATTAAATAGGGATAGCGACTACTTGGGGTGTATTGAGTTTGGACGTTGACTTGTTCTGCTTCGGGTATGATACCGGTGAAAAAATAATGCTGTACCATCGCAATCCAGGCACCGGGTCCCATGGTTTTATTGATTTTTTCTTCCTGTAAATCATCAAAATCCAGGGTTTCATAGCCGTTTTCAATGTCAAAATAACCCACGCCCTTAAAGGAATAACGGCCGGCATCGGTAAACGACGGTGAAGCGTTTTTCCACGGGTTATTGCGTTTGATTTGTTGGTAATCACTGAGGGAGAGGTTGTTTTCAGATTGATTGATGACCCGTTGGGTTAATTTTATCTCATAGCTGTCGGGCTGAATGTGGTAGGTTTTTTCTAATGTCACTCCATTTTTTTGGGTGGTCAAGACCAAATCCACGGGCTGATTGCTTACCTTGAGCTGATTTTGTTCGGTATAAAAAATATCTTGATGGGTAAAATTCAGCTCGTTACCCACCAAACCGGATTCGGCGCGATAGGGTTGCTCGCGGTAATCCATTAAAATCACATTTTTGTCTTCATTTTTCTTCAGCGGATACTGCTTTAACTCGGCATACACCAAAGCACCACCCTGGTCAGAAAATTGTAATTTCAGCAAAGGTGTATCAACGGTGCTGATAACCTGAATGGTCTCTGCTGCCTGTGCCTGACTCACCGGCATTTGGCTTTGTTCCGCAGATTGCGTGGGTTTGGGGATATCAGCGCTGTCAAGTTCAGTCACAGGATTTGGTGTATCCACTGGATCAATTAACTGAGCTGAAGAGGTTGTTGAATCGGCCACGGCCGTTTCTTGTGGTTGGTGATAATCTTTTTGCCATTGGACGTACAACAAAAACCCCAAAAACATCATAATAATGAGGTAAATATTCTTTTGATTATTCATGACTTACTCTTAAATCCGCTGCCACAGTTGTTGTAAATTCTGTAACACCTGTTGATTGGTTAATTGTTTGACTGAGGGTTTGGCCACCACCACATAATCGCCCGGTTTGAGTGAGGATTGCTGGCGAAAGGATTCTCTCACAAGTCGTTTAATTCGGTTTCTGTCCACCGCTTTCGGTGCTGCTTTTTTACTGACAATCAAACCCAATCTCGCCGGCTGATTTTGCTGGGTCCAATGAACCATCAGTTTAAAATGTGGGGAGTGAATTTTCTTGGATTGATTAAAAACCCGACCATATTCGGGTCGGGTTTTTATTCTTTGGTGTTTGGTTAATCGTTGCAAGGCACACCCTTTCACCTAAAGCCTTCGCACCTGACTGACGATCAGTTGGATTAAGCGGCCAGTCTTTTTCTGCCTTTGGCGCGTCGGGCGTTAATCACAGCCCGTCCACCGCGGGTTTTCATGCGGGCACGAAATCCATGGGTTCTGGCGCGCTTTGTTTTGCTTGGTTGATATGTTCTTTTCATGTTGTGTCACCTAAATAATCTTGTCTTAATTGTCTTTAATCGATACAGTGTGTACCAAACAATAGAACACCGATGAAATAATTATTTTATATTCACCGGCTAAAAAGGCCGGCAAGTTTAAATCTTTTTGTATTGTTTTTCAAGCCATTTAACGCTTTATTTATGAGCCGATAACAATCTCAGGTCGGTTGAATCCGGCCATCGTCCAAGCATCAATAGAATATCAATTTCAGGCCAATCTTGCTATACTTAGCTGTCTTTGTTCGTCTTATTTTTGATTTACGATTAAACCATGTGGGAAAATTGTCTTAAGCGGTTGGAAACAGTGTTACCAAAGGACCAAGTTACGTTGTGGATCAGGCCGCTGGATGTTCAGTTGGTCAATGATTCCATCACCCTGGAAGCTTCCAATGACATTATTCTCAATAAAATTCGGACTAATTTTTTAACTTACATTAAGGCTGTTCTGAAAGAAATGACCGGCAAGGATGTGTCGGTTGAATTAAAGTTAAAACAAATTAACAGCGAACCTCAAACCACTTATTCAGTTAAAAAGAAATCCACACGGGTTAAAATCAATGATCACTTAGATTCACGTTTTACTTTTTCCAATTTTATCGAAGGTCGATCTAATACCATTGCTCTGGCAGCATCATTACAAACAGCCACTGCCAGTCGGGTCGAAGAAAACAATCCTTTATTGATATACGGTAGCACCGGTTTAGGTAAAACCCATCTGTTGCATGCCATCGGCAATGAAATTAAAAAAAACAACCCCAATGAAGTGGTGTGTTATCTGCATTCTGAAATTTATGTGAATCAAATGGTTAAAGCGATTCAACAAAAGTCCATGGATGCTTTTAAACAAAAGTACCGTTCTGTGACTGCTTTGTTGATTGATGATATACAGTTCTTTGCGCGTAAGGAACGCTCCCAGGAAGAATTTTTTCACACCTTTAATTATTTATTAGAGGGGCAAAAACGGGTTATTATCACTTGCGATCGTTATCCAAAAGAAGTCAATGGACTGGAGTCCCGACTCAAATCTCGTTTGGGATGGGGTATTTCAGTACCTATTGACCCACCTGATTATGAAACCCGTGTGGCCATATTAAAGGAAAAAGCGGCACTGATACAAGTGGATATCTGTGATGATGTGGCCCATTTTATTGCCAAACAGTTGAATTCAAATATCCGGGAATTAGAAGGGGCTTTAAGTACTTTAAAAGCAAATGCCAATTTCACCCGTAAAAAAATTGATTTACAATACACCAAACAAATATTAAAAGAACTGTTTAAGGTTAATCATCAAATTGTGTCCGTTGAAAATATCCAAAAATCAACCGCACAGTATTACAATGTTAAGTTATCAGAACTTTTAGGTAAAAGTAGAAAACGCTCCATTGTCAGACCCAGACAAATGGCGATGTTTCTCAGTAAAGAATTAACCGATAAAAGTTACCCGGAAATCGGTGAGTTATTTGGTGGTCGAGATCACACCACCGTGTTGCACGCTTACCGTAAAATAAATGATTTACTCAAACAAGAATCAGAGCTGTCTGAAGATCGGCAGAAGATTGTGAATATACTGATAGAATAAGCTGTTAATAAGCTGTGGATAAGTTGAAGATAACTTTTCAGGTGAAAATTACACACAAGTTATCCACAAGATATAAAACTAAAACAGTGTGTAAAAAAACATATAAATCAATAACTTACAAAGTTAACCACGAAGTTATTCACTATAATAACTATTTTTATATATAATACTATGTTATTTAAAATCCAAAGAGAACAGTTATTAGCACCGTTAAATCAAATCTGCGGTGTGGTTGAAAAAAAGGGTACCTTACCGGTATTAAGCCACGTATTATTCTCTCTTAAAGGGGATGAGCTGCGATTAACCACCAGTGATTTGGAAGTGGAAATGAACAGTGTCACTGTAGTGGATACTGAATTCCAGGGTGAATTGACCTTACCAGCCTTTAAATTACTTGAAATATGTAAATCTTTGCCCGATGGATCCATCATGTCGTTCTCGATTGATGATGACCATTGTGTGATTACATCCGGTGACAGTCGTTTCAGTTTAAGCACTTTACCGGCCAATGATTTCCCTTTATTAGAGGATGTTGAAACCTTTGAAACGGTTCATATTAACAGTCAGGAATTGGCACGGATGCTCAGGCAAACTGTTTTTTGTATGGCCAGCCATGATGTGCGCTACTTTCTCAATGGCTTACTGTTTGAAATACTCAGTGACAAAATTCGTTGTGTTTCTGCCGATGGTCATCGTTTGGCATTGTCTGAAACAGATTACATTAATGAAGCCGGTATCAATAAACAAGTGTTAATCCCCCGCAAAGGTGTGTTGGAATTAAATAAAATGATTAAGGACAGCGATCAAGACATTGCCATTCATTTAGGTAAAAACCATATCAGTGTTGAGGTTGAAGGAACGCGCATGACCTCAAAATTGATTGATGGTAAATTCCCTGATTATCAATCGGTGATTCCATTGGATATGGACAATGACTTTACTGCAGACAAACTCAGTCTTGAAAAAGCGTTGCGGCGGGTGGCTATTTTATCCAATGAACAGTATAAAGGGGTTAAATTTAAAATTAGCCCAAACCATTTACAAATTATTGGCCATAACCCGGATCAGGAACAGGCGGAGGATTCCATCCAGGTTGAAACCAGTATCCAGGATATGGAAACCGCCTTTAATGTTAATTATCTGTTGGATGCCATTCATGTGATTGACCATGATCAAGTCCAGTTCAGTTTTAAAGACCCATTGTCCAGTTGTCTGATTAAACACCCTGATCGCATTGATTGTCGCTTGGTGGTGATGCCCTTACGTTTATAAAGGTGCAGCTTCAAAAACTATCACTGCATAATTTTCGTTGCTATGGTTCATTAAATCAGACCTTTGAAACGGCAACCAATCTAATTGATGGCCCTAATGGTAGCGGTAAAACGGCGCTCATTGAGGCTATTTACTGGCAATCCACCGGTCGTTCTTTTCGCCATCATAAAAGTATTGATTTAATTAAACATCAGCAGGAAGAGATGACTGTATTCAGTGAATATATGGATGCCCGGCTAAAACGTTTTAATTTAGGGGTACATTATTCCAAAAAAAACAAAAAAACCATTAAATGTCAGGGTGAGATGATTCGCCGCCAAACAGACATTGCACAACAATTTCCGGTCATCGCGATTGATCCCGGTTGCTTTTTGTGGCTTGATCATCCACCGGCTTTCCGCCGTACTTTTTTAGATTGGCTGGTGTTTCACGTGAAACCTTCTTATTTAAATCTGTGGAGAAGAACCCAAAAAGTGCAACAACATCTTAATAAATTACTTAAAAAAGGACACCATGTTGAGCTGAGTGTGTGGCAGCAACAGTATGCACAATTGGCAGAAAAAACGCATCAGATGCGTTTTGATGTGTTTCTCGATATTCAAAAGCGGTTCAACGCGTTAATTAAATATTTTTTACCTGGTGTGCAAAATCTACATCTGGACTATAAAAAAGGATGGCGTGAGAATGATATATTGCAGACACTTATCAATAAACATGATCTGCATTTAAGACAGGGTTTTATCGATGTGGGTATCCATAAAGCTGATTTGTTATGTCAAGTAAATGACCAAATGGCACAGGTATATTTGTCTCGCGGTCAAAAAAAACTTCTGGCTATACTGATGTATATTGTATTTATCGAAATTTATGAACATACCAATAAACAATCACCTGTGATTTGTTTAGATGACATTGATTCAGAATTGGATGATCAGGCATTGGAGTTGTTGGCTGAATATTTGCAACAACAACCCAGACAACTTTTTATCACCACTGTTGAGAGTAAAAAACTCATCAATTTTTTTACAGATCCCCAAGTGTTTCACGTGAAACAAGATCAACAGCACAATTCACAATTAAGCACTTAATTCTTATTGGTATCAGGGTCCGCCAAGTTCGTTTAAAATTCCATTTAATGTTATAATAAACCCTTTTATTTAGGTATTGACACTATGTCAGAAAAGTACGATTCGTCGAACATAACAGTGCTTAAGGGCCTGGATGCGGTTCGTAAACGACCCGGTATGTATATTGGTGACACCGATGATGGTACCGGTTTGCATCATATGGTCTTTGAGGTGGTTGATAACTCCATTGACGAAGCTTTGGCGGGCCATTGTGATACCATTGAGGTTGAAATAAAAGCCGATGGATCAATTGCTGTGTCCGACAATGGACGGGGTATCCCAACGGATATTCATGAGGAGGGTAAATCGGCGGCTGAAGTCATTATGACAGTCCTGCATGCCGGTGGTAAGTTTGATGATAATTCTTACAAAGTCTCCGGAGGTTTGCATGGTGTGGGTGTGTCGGTGGTTAACGCCTTAAGTGAACAATTAGACCTGGAAATTAAACGTAACGGCCAAATTTATCAGCAAACCTATCATATGGGGGTACCGCAAACTGATTTAAATGTTGTCGGTAAAACCAACGAAACCGGTACCAAAGTGGTGTTTAAGCCATCAAAAGAAATTTTTTCCGATGTTGTTTTTCATTTTGATATTCTGGCGAAAAGACTGCGTGAACTGTCCTTTTTAAACTCCGGTGTGCGGATTGTTTTAAAAGATGAACGTACCACCACTGAGAAAGTGTTTGAATACGAAGGCGGAATTGCTTCATTTGTGAATCATCTGGCAGAAAGTAAGACCCCTTTACATGAAACCGTTATCCATTTTATTCGTGAGCAGGAAGACGGCACCTCGGTTGAAGTGGCGATGCAATGGACCGATTCCTACCGCGAGACTGTATTTTGTTTTACCAATAATATTCCACAAAAAGACGGTGGTACCCATTTGGCCGGTTTTCGCGGGGCATTAACCCGGACCATGAATAATTTCGTGAACGAGGGCGCTAAAAAGAAAATTTCATTACAAGGTGATGATTGTCGAGAAGGCTTAATTGCAGTGATATCCGTCAAGTCACCGGACCCTAAATTTTCTTCACAAACCAAAGATAAGCTGGTGTCATCAGAAATCAAAGGCGTGGTGGAAAGTGCGGTGGGTGAATACCTGAGCGATTTCTTGTTGGAAAATCCCCAAGAAGCCAAAGCGTTAACTGAAAAGGTATTGGATGCTTCCAGGGCCCGTGAAGCGGCCCGTAAAGCGCGTGATATGACCCGCCGTAAGGATGCCCTGGATATTGCCGGTTTACCCGGTAAACTGGCAGATTGTCAGGAAAAAGACCCGGTATTTTCAGAAATATTTTTGGTGGAGGGTGATTCGGCCGGTGGTTCTGCGAAACAAGGCCGGAATCGAAAAAACCAAGCGATATTACCACTCAAAGGTAAAATTTTGAACGTAGAAAAAGCTCGGTTCGATAAAATGTTGTCTTCCGCCGAGGTGGGTACCTTAATCACCGCCTTGGGTTGTGGTATTGGGCCGCAGGAATTTGATGCTGATAAGTTGCGTTACCATAAAATCATTATTATGACGGATGCGGATGTGGATGGTTCCCATATTCGGACCCTATTATTAACGTTCTTTTACCGTCAAACTCCTGAACTGATTGAACGTGGTCATGTCTATATCGGACAACCTCCTTTGTATAAGGTTAAAAAAGGTAAACAAGAACATTACATGAAAGATGATGAGGAGATGAATGAGTACCTGTTAAACCGCTCATTGGACAATATCCAGCTGTTTCATCATCAAGATCAGGCCCCCATCAGCGATGATGTTTTATACCGCTTGGTAAAGGAACAAACAGAAGTCCGACTTATTACGGAAAAATTAGCGTTGGTGTACGATGAGAAAGTGATTGACAGCTTAATGCAGTTGCCGCGTTTAGAAAGTAGTGAGCAAGCGCCGGATTCTGATTGGATTGAACAAGCGATTAAACAATTAAACCAGGACAACCGAATTGGTATTGAATGGACGATTCAACATGACCCGGAAAACAAAACACTGATTTTTGTCAAAAACAGTAACGGATTGGTAGAAGAAACCGTGTTAACCAATTTGTTTTTTAAGTCCAAAGATTACAATAAAATGATGTCCGTGGCGGAAAAAAACAGTGATTTAATCAGCCAGGAAGCTTATTTACTCAAAGACGATAAAAAAATTCCGGTGAAAAGTCTCAATGAAGTGCTGAACTATTTATTAAAAACCGCCAAAAAAGGTTTAACCATCAGCCGGTTTAAAGGTTTGGGTGAAATGAATCCGGAACAATTATGGGAAACCACCATGGATCCCGAAACCCGCCGATTACTCCAGGTCACCATTGAGGATGCTGTGGCGGCAGATAATGTCTTTTCAACCCTGATGGGTGATGTGGTTGAACCGCGCCGTGAATTTATTCAAACAAATGCATTAAATGCAGGTAACTTAGATGTCTAATATGGATCAAGCAATTAAACAAAAAATTGATGAATTAATACAATCTGATACAGTTTTTTTATTTATGAAAGGTAATCCCCAAACACCCATGTGTGGTTTTTCGGGCAACACCGTAAAGATGCTCAATGACTTATTGGGTGATAATTACAGCTCATTTAATGTGTTGGAAGACAACGCCATTCGAGAGGGAATTAAAGCCTACAGTGATTGGCCCACCATTCCACAACTGTATATAAATCAAGAGTTTGTGGGTGGTAACGATATTATCTCAGAAATGTTTAATACCGGTGAACTGCATGAAATGTTGGGTTTAAAAAAACCTGATCGAACACCGCCACAAATGACCATCACGGATGAAGCATTAAATCATATTAAGGCAGGTATGAAGGATGCGGGTCATCACAAACTGTTTTTATCCATTGATGATGAGTTTAACACCCGTTTTAGTTTAGATACCCCCAAAGGTTATGAAGTGATGGCCTCGGTTAAGGATTTGGATATATACATGGATATTGGCACCGCAGAGCGGGCGCAAAACATTGAAATCTCATGGATTGAAGAGTTACAGGGATCCGGTTTACGGATAAAAAACCCCAATGAACCACCCGCGGTGCAAGAATTGTCTGCGGAAGAGTTGCAGGATTGGTTTGATACAGATTCTGCAGACAACCCTAAAATATACGATGTCAGGCCGGAAGATAAAGTGGCTGAAGGCACGGTTCCCGGTGCTAAACGCCTGGATAAACAAGCCATTGAAGAAATTGAAGCCATGGACAAAGACACACCTTTGGTGTTTTTGTGTCAGGTGGGCCAATCGTCCATGGCAGCCGCTGAGTACTTTCGTAAAAAGGGTTATAGCAAAGTGTTTAATCTAACCGGTGGCTATGACGCCTGGAATGACTAAACAGTCATCTATAACCAGCAAAAAGCGCCTGATTATGGGCGCTTTTTTTATCGGCATCGTAATAATTTAATCGAAAAAGGGGATTGATGGATTCTTTGATTTTATATTAGATTTAAATTATTTTAAATTAATGGATAAAAATCCTTGCCTATTATTCCCAGATAATTTATCATTTCGCACCTTGATGAGGCATGGCGTCTCATGTCTAAAATTTCCTACATGGGTCGTTAGCTCAGCTGGTAGAGCAGTGGACTTTTAATCCATTGGTCATAGGTTCAAATCCTATACGACCCACCATTTTTTCTTTACCCACACTTTTTTATTTATACAATTGTGTGCGTGTGCAAAAATTCTAATTGGTTAAAAAATAACCAAAAAATCACCGTTATACTTATCCTCAGTCAATTAAATAAATTTCTTTGATATCAATGATTTACAATTCTGAGGGCTTATTCCTTTAGCGATAAATAGAAAATGAGCTGGATCATTGGCTTAAAACAAGCATTGCAAACAAACTGACAGGCGTAAAAAAACCACCGATAAACAGTGGTTTTTTTAAGTTAATAATAAAATGAGAACGTTGGATTACTTTTTAACACCTTCAACTGAAACCGTTAAATATAATTTTTCAGAAGCCGGACCTAAACTTCTTTTGATTTTAAAATCACTTAAATTGATTGTTGTGGTGGCTTCATAACCGCGACGATGGCCACCCCAGGGATCGTCGCCGGCACCCACAAACTGGACATCCAATTCAACTTCATTGGTGACACCATTGATGGTTAAATCGCCCGTCATGGTCCCATGACCATCGGATGTGGGTGTAAATGAAGAACTGACGAAGGTGGCTGTCGGATGGGCTGCAACATTTAAAAAATCATCGCTGCGTAAATGTTTATCACGCTCTGCGTGATTTGTGTTAACACTGTTGGTCTGAACAGTCATTTGGATGGACGCTTTTTCAGGCGCGTTTTCATCATAACTAAAAGAACCATCAAAGGTGTCAAAACGTCCGTATAACCAGCTGAAACCCAAATGATTAATTTTAAATTGTACAAAAGCATGCTGACCATTAATGTCAATATCATAATCAGCCGCTTGTACCAAAGGCGTTAAAGCGAAAAGTAGCAAGATAATTAATTTTTTCATGTTGTCTCCAATTTATAAAATTCTTTTAAGGGTGTCATCTTTATCGATGAAGTGATGTTTGACCGCACCGATAACATGAAGTGCCACAAATCCCATTAATATATAGGCACCATATTTATGAATCCAACCCATGGTATCCACCACAGCACCTGAAAATTGTGTCAAAGACGGAAGCTTAATGGTTTGAAACAGTATTTTAGGCTGGCCGTCGGCTGTCATCATCAGATACCCGGTGATGACTAAGGTAACCACAAACAGGTAAAATAACCAATGGGTGATTTGCGACAGGATGCGCTCGAAGGGTTTAATTGGTGGTGATAATTTTTTTTGTTGGCCGCTAAGAAGACGAATGATTTTAACGAGCCAGACAAACATCAGCACCATGCCAAAGGCATAATGTAATTCAGGTAGTCGATTGTACCAGGGACTGTAATAATCGAGTTCAACCATATACCAGCCACTGATAAACATAAAGAAAATCAACAGTGCACTGAGCCAATGAATAATTCGGGTTGTGAGGGTGTATTTTTTAATCATCATTTCTCCACTTTTTTACCAGTCAAATTCAGCCACCACCGGTGTGTGATCGGATGGGCGTTCATTTTTACGTGGTTCCACGTCAATATAAGCGGCGGATAAGGTTTCACTGAGCTCATCACTGGCCAGTATCAAATCTATGCGTAATCCCATACCGCGGGCAAATTGATTCATGCGATAATCCCACCAACTGTAATAACCGCCTGTATCATGTAATAAACGAAAACTGTCCTGAAAACCCAAATCTAAAATTCGGTTCAGCGCATTCCGTTCTTCCGTGGTACAGAGGATTTTTTCATGCCATTTTTCAGGGTCATACACATCGCGATCATCCGGCGCGATATTAAAATCACCCAGTACAATCACATTTTGATAAGCATTGAGCTGTTGATCAAGAAAAGCAGTGACTTTATCCAGCCAGTTGAGTTTGTAGGCAAACTTTTCGGTGCCCGGTGCCTGGCCGTTGACCACATAGAGATTGACAATTCGTATGTCATCGACGGTTGCGGCTAAAATACGGCGTTGGGGGTCATCCAGACCGGTGATGTCGGTGATGATATCCTCAGGTGTTTGTTTGGCAATAATGGCCACGCCGTTATAGGTTGGCTGACCGGAGAAAACAACGTGGTAACCGGCATCGCGAATGGCTTGTTCCGGAAACAGATCGTCAGTTATTTTGGTTTCCTGTAAAGCCAGAACATCGGGTTGTTCCTGGTTTAACCAATCAAGTACCTGCGGTAAACGTACTTTAATTGAATTCACATTCCAACTGGCAATTTTCATACAGTAAACAGATACAATCAAATCATTGATTATAGTGAAAAAAAATCAATCATTCAGCAATTTACAAGAATCACATAACAATTTAACCTCGCATCCCTTAAAATGTTGTCAACTTATACGATTTGACATCAATTTATGTTCAGCCCATACGGAAAATATCTATGCTGAGAATTTTAGGCATTGATCCCGGTTCTCGTTACACCGGCATTGGTATCATTGATGCCCGGCAACAACAATTGTGTTATGTTCACCATGAAACAATCCGTTGTGGCAGCGGTGATTTTCCGACGCGTTTGGGCATTATATTTAGCGGTATCAATGACATTATTAAACAATACAATCCCCATGAAATGGCGATTGAAAGTGTTTTTATGGCCAAAAATGCGCAATCGGCGATTAAACTGGGACAGGCACGGGGTGCGGCGATATGCGCCACGCACGCCCAGGCCATTAAAGTGCACGAATATGCACCCAAAGCCATTAAGCAAGCGGTGGTGGGTCAGGGTGGTGCGGCCAAAAGCCAGGTTCAATATATGGTGGCATTGTTGTTAAATTTAACTGAAAAAATTCAACCCGATGCGGCGGATGGATTGGCGGTGGCCATTTGTCATGCCAATAACCGTTGGACCCAACAACATGTGATGGCCGGTCGCACCGGCAGTTGGAGGAATTTGTGATTGGATTGATTAAGGGACAGTTGGTTCATACCGAACCACCGGCTAATGTGATTGTCGATGTGCAGGGCGTGGGTTATGAAATTGAAGTTCCGACCTCGGTGTTTTTTGAATTACCGGCGTTGAATAACCCCATTGAACTGATTATTCATCATTTGGTGCGAGAAGACGCTTCGATATTGTATGGATTCAGAAGTTTTTCACAGCGCCAGTTATTCAGAACCTTGTTAAAAATCAATGGAATCGGCGCCAAATCCGCATTGGCGGTGTTGTCCACCATGAGTTCGGCTGAATTTGTCCGGGTGATTAACGAAGAAGACATGGCTGCCATTACCCAGGTCCCGGGTATCGGCAAAAAAACCGCTCAACGCTTAATCATTGAAATGAAAGACAAGGTGGATGTCAGTGAACTCACCGGTTCCAGTGACAGTGCCCAACCGGCCCGCTTAGGGGTTCAAAGTGAAGCTGTCAGCGCCTTACAGGCACTCGGTTTCAAACCCCAGGAAGCGCGTCAAATTGTGAATAAAATTACCAAAGATAACAAAGACCTGGCGGTGGAAGAAGTGGTGCGCATGAGCTTAAAACAACAAGGAGGACAATAATGGAATTTGAATCCGATCGACTGATGGATGGTGCCCTGAGTGATTCGCAGGAATCGATTATCGAAGCCAGTATCCGGCCGCAAAAGATTGAAGAATACCTCGGTCAAACTGAGGTCAAAGCGCAAATGGCCTTGTTTATTGAAGCCGCCAGAAAACGTGGTGAAGCCCTGGATCATGTGTTAATTTTTGGCCCGCCGGGTTTGGGTAAAACCACTTTAGCCCATATTGTGGCCCATGAAATGGGGGTGCAGTTACGCCAAACCTCAGGACCGGTGTTGGAAAAGGCCGGTGATTTGGCGGCTTTACTGACCAACTTACAGCCACATGATGTGTTGTTTATCGATGAAATTCACCGTTTATCACCGGTGGTGGAAGAGGTGTTGTATCCCGCCATGGAAGATTTTCAAATTGATATCATGATTGGTGAAGGCCCGGCAGCGCGTTCCATTAAACTCGATTTACCACCCTTTACCCTAATTGGCGCCACCACCCGGGCCGGTTTATTAACCTCGCCCTTGCGTGATCGTTTTGGTATTGTGCAGCGCCTGCAGTTTTATGCGGTGGAAGATCTGTCGCAGATTGTGGCCCGGTCAGCGGATATTTTAAACATTGAAGCCGAAGCCGGCGGTTGTCTGGAAGTGGCCAGGCGTTCAAGGGGTACACCACGCATTGCCAATCGGTTATTACGGCGGGTACGCGATTATGCAGAAATCAAAGGAGATGGCGTCATTACACAACAATTAGCCGCAGATGCCATGAATATGCTACAAGTTGATCAACGCGGTCTGGATGAAATGGACCGTAAATTACTGGAAGTGATTACGGTTCAATTTGAAGGCGGGCCGGTAGGGATTAATTCTTTGGCAGCGGCTTTAAGTGAAGAACGTGGTACTGTGGAAGATGTGATTGAGCCCTATTTAATCCAACAAGGTTTAATGGCACGCACCGCACGCGGCCGTATTGCGACCCGTCAAACCTGGCAAATTATGGGATTACAAAAACCTCAAAACCCCAACCGGGATTTATTTGAAGAATGAGTCAGTTTTTGTATAAAACCCGCGTTTATTATGAACACACAGACGCAGGCGGTGTCGTATATCATGGGCGATATGTCAATTTTTTTGACCAGGCACGCACCGAGTGGTTGCGTTATCATGGACTTGAACAAGCGCACATGCGGCGCGAGACCGGGGTGTTGTTGGTGGTTCACGGTATAAATATAGATTATCTACAACCGGCCCGGCTGGATGATGAACTACAGATTAGTTGTGCAGTCAAAAGTCACAGTGCAGTGCGCGTGGTGTTAAACCAAACCATACAGGTCAACAACCGCCTGATTGCCACTGCTGAAGTGACGGTGGTGAGTGTCCACGACCAGCGGTTTAAACCCATGCGGTTTCCAAACCATTATTTAAACAAACTGATTAATCACGTATAGGAGCGTCTTGTGAACGACAGCGGACAATTTTATTTGGACATTTTGTTGAGCGCGTCATTGCCGGTAAAAGCGGTGATGCTGATTCTTATCCTGGCTTCTGTTTGGTCCTGGCTGATTATTTTCAGTAAAGGCAAGGTGTTGGCCGATGCCCGTAAAAAAGCCAAAAAATTTGAAGAACATTTCTGGTCCGGGGTGGATTTAAATAAACTTTACCAACAGCTTAACAGCCAAAAATCCACCGGAATTGCACGTATTTTTACCGCCGGATTCAGTGAGTTTCAACGCAAAAAACAAAGTGGCCAGATTACCATTAATTCAGTGGAAAGTGCCGATCGTGCCATGCGGGTGGCGTTAAGTCGTGAAATCGAACATTTAGAATCTCAATTACCCACCTTAGCCACCATTGGTTCCACCAGTCCCTACATCGGCTTATTTGGTACCGTGATTGGGATTATGTTGTCTTTTCATGCCTTATCTGATGTCACCCAGGCCACCATTGCCCTGGTGGCACCGGGCATTTCTGAAGCCTTGATTGCCACCGCCATGGGTCTGTTTGCGGCCATTCCGGCGGTGATTTTTTATAACCGTTACAGTGACAAAGTGGAACGCATCTACAGTCAGTACGATGCCTTCAAGGATGAGTTTTCCGCCATTTTACACCGTCAAATAGGTGAATAAAGATGCGCCGTCAACGTAAACTCAATGCTGAAATCAATGTGGTCCCTTATATCGATGTGACCCTGGTGTTGTTGATTATTTTTATGATTACCACACCATTGTTAAATTTAGGTGTGGATGTCAATTTACCCGAAGCCAAAGCCAACACCATCGACATTGAGTCAGAACCCGCGATGATCAATGTCACCGATAAAGGTGATTTGTATTTAAGTATTGGCGGTGAATATGAATTGTTAGACAGCCAAACCTTAGAAAAAAAACTGGCCGCCTTTG
>CAZLAW010000031.1:0-19722 GCA_964557625.1 uncultured Marinicella sp. | reverse complement strand
ACAGTACCAACCTAAGCATCAACAGCAACGCCCCAAGCAGCCCAACTTTAGTTGAACTCAGAGGCAATGGCTTCGCCCCGGCAACACCGGTACCGACTTTAAGCCAGTGGGCTTTGATGCTATTGCTCGGAAGTGTGATTTTTAGCAGTTGTTTGTTTTATCGCCGGAGATTTGATTGATGAAATAACTAAATTGTTTGTTTAATGGTTGCCGGGCTTTCCAATGAAGGTCCGGTAGCCAGTGATTTTAGGAAGTGATAACCACAGATAAGGAGCTGATGCATTGCATCAAACCACAATACCGGCGCAGTTCGGTAACCAGTGTCTTTTGGGTAATTCACAATGTGACAGAAAAGGGTTTAACCACAAAAATCACGAAGGATACTCAAAGTAGACTGAGTAAAAATGATTATTTTCAAAAAATTGTTTTTAACTTTTTGGTGAATATAATTAACCAATCCAGAGTTAATAATTCACAGTTGAATCACACAGAATAATAATCATTGTTGTTGTCTATCATTAATAATGGCCTGGTTATTGAAAACATCGGACATAAGCAAAACTACTGCGCCTTATGATAGCCCGGTTCAGGGCTGTAGATTTTATCGATAATAAACGCGGCTATTTTTTCCGGTTCGGCCAGTTCATTGTTTTCGTGGAGTTTCTGCCAATGGTCGCGTAAAGGGAAATCCTTTTTTTTCTGGGCTCGGATGGTGTCTTGCATGCCGGTGTCCATCACACCCGGATTAATAATCATGGTCTGAATCGGACTGGGTTGTTCTTTTTGCTCTTCTCTAAAGGTGTCGATTAACCGTTCACCGTAGGCTTTGGTGGCGGAATACATGCCCATGCCCGGAATGGCGCGATTAGCAGCGCCGGAAGAGACATAACTTAAGGTTTTTTTTGCCGGATGATCCTGATAAGCGCGGGCAAATAAACGCACTAAATGGGTCACAGATTCGACATTAATGGCGATGTGTTCATTAATGCTTTTTGTAGCGGCGCGCTGAATGGGGCCAAAGGGCTCTAAGGTGGCGGTGTTAATAATGAGATTTATATGACCGGCTTGCTCATATTTTTCATTAAAAGCTGTTTTAAAGACATTAATGGCTTTTTCGGGTTTGGCGAAATCACAATCCAAATGACCTAAATGATCACCACTGCGGGAAAATTCCACCAGGGTATGACCCGCTTCGCGCAGTTGCTGATAAATCGCCAGCCCCAAACCTTTGGAACCGCCGGCAATAAAAGTAATGTGTTGTTCGGATTGATTATTCATGGTTTGATTTTAACAAAAATGGAGTATGTATGCCTCTGAAGTGAAGTAATAATTAACCACTGAGGCCGCAAAGGTTTTCGCAAAGGGCACAAAGAGTTTTATGAAAATAATAATTTATACTCCGTGTACTTTGTGTATTCTTCGTGCTCTCTGTGGTTAATTTTTTAAACGTAAGACACTTTTCATTGCACAAAAAAAACGCCGACCCATTGGCCGACGTTGTTGGTCTTTGAATTGACTGTTACAACACTTCAAATAAACCCGCGGCACCCATGCCGGTGCCGATACACATGGTGACTAAGCCGTATTTACCGCCGGTTCGGCGCAGGCCGTGGATGGCGGTGGCGGAGCGGATGGCGCCGGTGGCACCTAAGGGATGACCCAGTGCAATGGCACCACCATTGGGGTTCACCACGTCAGGGTTTAAGCCGACTTCACGAATCACCGCGAGGCTTTGTGCGGCAAAAGCTTCGTTGAGCTCAATCCACTCGATGTCATCGAGTTTAATACCGGTTTGTTCCAGCACTTTGGGGATGGCTCTGATGGGGCCGATGCCCATAATTTCCGGTGGTACACCCGCCACGGAAAAACCGTGGAACATGGCAATCGGGGTCATGTCATATTTTTTCAGGGTGTCTTCATCAACCAGAAGTAAAGCACCGGCACCATCGGACATTTGTGAGGAGTTACCGGCGGTGACGGAGCCGTCTGTGCGAAATACGGTGCGTAATTTATTGAGCACCGCTTCGCTGGTATCCGCCCGCGGTCCTTCGTCGGTATCAGCGACTTTGGTTTTCACAAACGGCTCAGTGGGCGATTCAGGGTTCGGGTATTGATGCTTAATTTCATAATCAATGATTTCATCATCAAACCAGCCGTTTTCGATGGCTTTGATGGCTTTTTGATGACTTTCATAGGCAAATTTATCCTGGTCTTCACGACTGACTTGCCATTGCTCAGCAACTTTTTCAGCGGTAATGCCCATGCCATAGGCGATACCCACATGGTCATCTTCAAACACTTTTGGGTTCATGGTCACTTTATGACCCATCATGGGCACCATGCTCATGCTTTCGGTACCGCCGGCAATGGCGGCTTTCATCTGACCGGTGGCAATTTGTTGGGCGGCAATGGCCACCGCTTGCACACCGGAGGAGCAAAATCGGTTAATGGTCATGGCCGGTACACTTTCCGGTAAACCGGCAAGCAGGGTGGCAATTCGGGCCACGTTCATGCCTTGTTCGGCTTCCGGCATGGCGCAACCAATCACCACATCACCAATGTCCTGGGGATCAAAGTCAGGATTGCGGCCGATAATTTCACTTAAACAGCGTGCCAGTAAATCATCCGGACGGGTTTTAGAGAACATCCCACGGGGGGCTTTACCAACTGCGGTTCTGACCGCTTCTACAATATATACAGGTTTCATAATAGTTTCCTTTAGTTACGCAACGGTTTACCGGTTTTCAGGGTATGCTCGATGCGTTGTAATGTTTTGGGCATTTGGATCAATTCGATAAAGTAATGTCGCTCTAAATCCAACAGGTATTGCTCGCTCACCCGGCTACCGGCTTCCACATAACCGCCGGCTAAGACGATGGCGATGCGTTTGGCGATGGCATAGTCATGTTCAGATATCATATGACCTTCGAGCATATTGGCCAGTAGCATTTCCATGTTGGCAATGGCTGGTGCACCGGCGACTTTAATCGCCTGTTCTTGTACCGGTGGGCGATAACCTTTATCAGCCAGATAGTTGGCTTTGGCTTTGGCCACGTAGAGAATTTCGTGGGCATTAAAGACCACTTCGCTGTGGCTGTCTAAAAAGCCAATGTCCTGGGCTTCAGCGGCACTGCCAGATACTTTGGCCATGGCCACCGCTTTAAAATAATGCTCCAGCATCGGATAAAGATCCTTACCAAAGGTGTCTTTGGCGGTGCGGCGGGCGATTTCTTTTAAGCCACCGCCGGCGGGTAATAAGCCAACTCCGGCTTCGACCAGACCGATGTAGCTTTCAAAAGCGGCCACCACGGCATCGGCATGCATTGAGAATTCACAACCGCCGCCGAGTACCATGCCGCGGGTGGCAATCACCACCGGCACACCGCAGAAGCGCAGTGCTTGAGAGGTTTGCTGGAATTCATTGACCAAAGCTTCCACCTGGGCCACTTGGCCGGCTGCCACAGCCTGAGCCGCCGGTGCCAGATTAGCACCTAAGGTGAAAGGCTCTTCGGTTTGCCACACGATCAGGGCTTTAAAGTCTTGTTCTGCCAGCTTTGTGGCTTTTTTCAGGCCTTTGAGCACGCCATCAGAGATGATGTGTTTTTTGGTTTTAAAGCTGACGATGGCCATGTCATCACCCTGGTGCCATAAACGAATGTCATCGTCTTCAAAAATGGTATCCCCATAATTTACGGTCTCGCCAAGTAAACTATCCGGGAATAACTGACGTTCATAAACCGCTGCTTCAGAACGGGGTTTAAAAACACCATCAGCGGCAGAATATGAACCGCGTGGTTGATGTACGCCTTGCACTTTATTGACCCAATTCGGTAAAGCCGCATCTGCCATGGTTTGGCCGGCTTGAATATCTTCTTCAATCAGTGCGGCAACTTGCTCCCATCCACCGGATTGCCAGGTTTCAAAGGGACCGTGGCTGTAGCCAAATCCCCAGCGAATGGCCATATCAATATCACGCGCAGTGTCGGCAATGTCTGCCAGTTGATAAGCACAGTAATGGAATAAATCGCGGAAGATGGACCACAGGAACTGCGCTTGTTTGTTGTCTTTTAAGGCCTGTAATTTATGTAAGCGTTCCTGGGGTTTGGCTTTTTTCATAATGGCCAGAACTTCTTCATCGACTTGCGCATTTTGTTCTCGATAATCACCGGTTTCAGGGTCAAGAACTAAAATGTCACGGCCTTTTTTCCAGTAAACACCCCGGCCGGATTTTTGACCGAGTTGATCTTTTTCAATCAATGCCGCCATCCAGTCGGGCTGTTGGTAATATTTATGCCAGGGATCGTCGGGCAGGCCCTTGTCCATGGTGCTGATGGTGTGTGCCAGGGTATCTAAACCGACCACATCCGCGGTCCGGAAGGTGGCTGATTTCGGCCGGCCAATCAATACGCCAGTGAGGGCATCAATGGTTTCAAAAGGAATGCCTAATCGCTGACCGTGGTACATGGTGGAAATGATTGAAAATACACCAATGCGATTGGCGATAAAATTGGGCGTGTCTTTGGCAATCACCACGCCTTTGCCTAAGGTGGTGGTTAAAAAGACCTCTAAGCGATCTAATACCTGTTGTTCGGTGTCTTTGGTCGGAATCAATTCCACCAAATGCATATAACGCGGCGGGTTAAAAAAGTGCACACCACAAAATTTATGCTGCAGGGAATCAGGCAGCACTGTGGCCAGCTCTGTGATGCTTAAGCCGGACGTGTTGGTGGTGAACAAGGCATCTTTCGCCACATGGTCTTCGACATTATCATATACAGCTTTTTTAATGTCCATGCGTTCAGCCACGGCTTCAATCACCAGGTCTGCTTCTGATAAACGGTCTAAATGCTGGTCGTAGTTAACCGCTTCAATTAACTGTAAAGCCTGTTTTGTGCCCAGTGGTGCGGGTTTGAGTTTTTTTAAACCGGCCAGGGCCTTATTGACAATGGCATTGGGATCGCCTTCTTTGGCGGCCAAATCGTAAAGTAATACCGGTATGCCGGCATTGGCACAATGGGCAGCAATCTGTGCGCCCATCACGCCGGCGCCTAAAATGGCGACTTTGTGAATATTTTTATGGGTCATAATGGGTTCCAAAATGGTTAATGATTTCTAAATCGTGAATGGCATCATAGGCAGCACGTAGCTGTTCGGCTTGTTCCACGCTGATGATACCGGCGGCTAAAGAGCGGTCAATCAGAACCTGATAGTTCTTGCTGGTCACCGTTAAACCGGTGGCATTGGTGACCGCTGTTTCAATATTCTTTGCAGCCAGTAACTGATGACTGGCATCAGCCACGCGGGTGATACTGCGTGTGGCTTGAATCGGGTGTTGTAATCCGGTTCCCGGTAAAGGTTCCAGGGTTTCATCGGTGGCAAAACCGGCGGGGTGAAACGGTTTGCCAAACGGGAAAATAATGATTTTTATCAACAATGAGGCATAATGGTTAAACGCACTGTTTATGCTTTGGTTCAGGGCTTTCTGACACAGGTAATAACTGTCACGTAACGATTGTTTAAGGACAAAACGACGGGTGTCATGGTTTTTGTGTTGGCGGTATTCACTGAGCACCGCCATTTGGGTAACCAGGTGTTGATTACATTCTGCCAAAAAAGCGGTGAACTCGGTGTTGTTGTCTTTGCGCAGTGACCATTTTATCAGCGCTAAATCAGCAATCAATGCATAGCTGCTGCTTAAACGGCGAATGCGGTTTTTGTGCTTGGATTTGCGCCAAAAAAAACGCCCCAACCAGGATGTTCTAACTGCAAAAACCCAGACCTTAACAAGGTTATGCAGGATATACGCCAGGTGTTTAAACAATAATTTATCCAGTTTTTTGGAGTCAACCCGGTCCTTATTCAGTTCGGCAATTTCCAGCTTGTACCAGGGATGCGCTGACAAGGCCACTTTTTTCATCAATGGTAATTGATTGATTTCATGGCTGTGGCCATCCAGTTCCATACTTAAGTGTTTGACCCGGAAATACTGATTGAGCTTGTGTTCGCTTTTGATTTGATGAGCGTGTGAACCCAAAATGGTTCTGAGCCAGTTAAGTTGTTGTAAACTGGCGTCAAATAAACTGTTTTTAAATAAGATGTTGGTGTAGCTCATCAATGGCTTATCGCCGTTAATTAAAGCGGTTTGTTGCACATTAATCAGCCGTTGACGATAACTAAATTGGCGATTGAGTTGTTTTCTAACCAGACGATAATCCATCAAAGGGCGTGAGTTTTGTTTTTTAATGTGGGCAAAGTACCAGGAAAAATAACTGGCACTGTCCTGAATATAGCGCGACACGGCTGCCGGCCAAACACCGGCGCCCCGGGCTTGATTCAAAAACAATTGCTGAATTCCCTGATTGATGGCGGCTTCACCGCCAATGATTTGACTCAGCGGAATAAAAATATCTTTGGCTGAACAGCGATAATAGTTAAATAGGCCTTTGTACACTTCATTGCCCGGTATCACTTCAATGTCATCGTGGGCACTGTCCAGCAAACATAACACAGTCCCCAAACGTGTGTGGCCACCAAGTAAGTTGGTAAAATCACTGAGGTTGACCGCCAGGTAAAACACCGACGAACGGGATGTCCCCAGCATTATGATGTCGGTAAAGCTTAACCGGATACCGGCGGTGTCCTGACTGTCATAGAGGTCAGTTTCAATACGGCCTTCAATGGATGAGCGGCCGTTTTCCAGTAACTCGTATAAAAACGTGGTGTTTAAAAAAGGCTGCTTGTCACCTTTGGCAAAAGCCGGTAAATAATCATCACGTTGTTGCTGGGTGCCGTGGCGGTTAATCAGGCTAATCACCGAGTCGGTGTTAATAATCCCGATCAGTGCAGCCAGCAAAGGGTTGTACTGGCTGATGCCGTTAATAATGTGTGCCACATCACGGCGATTAAAACCATGGCCTGAATATTTTTTGTCGATGGCCAGGGCGGCAATACCATGGTCAGTGAGAAAACGCCGATAACGTTCCGGTCCCAAATCAGATTTTTCGCCGATTTCGTTTAAAAAGTCCCGGGCCGCTTGTGATGGGGGTGAATCAGGAATTTGGGTTTTGAAATCCGGTTGACCGTTGTACAGTGCTTTTTCAAAGGCCGTGACCAACCAGCCGTCATCGATGTTTTTAAAGCGTTGCCAGTTAATCCGGTCTTTGCTGTTAAAAATTCTTAACAAAGGTAAGGTAAAAAATAAACGTCTTAAGTGACTGAAATTTCCAATAATAATGACATTGAGTATCAAAAACAGGGTGATGATACCCTGGGTGTTGGTAATCAGTTTTAATTTATAGCAAATAAATGGGGTGAAAAACCAGAAAATGGACAGTGACCAAAAAGGCAGACGGTAATAGAGATGGATCAGTAAAATTAACCATAATGCAATCAGATAAAGGATCATGCCGTTACGCGTTACTCAAGGCCGCTTTGGCAAATTCAATCAATTCAGCCACTGATTTTTCAAAGTACTCTTCTTCGGGCATTTGGCGGGCGACACTGGTGGCGCCAAAGTGGCCCATGGTATAGGTCAGCGCACCAATGATAAAATGAAAACGCCAGAAAATGGTTTCCTTGGGTAATTCAGGGCAGGCTAATCCGATGGCTTCGGCAAATTCTTTAATAATGGGGGTATAACGTTCTTTCATTAATTCATGCAAAGCTTCACTTTGTTCCGCATAAGCGCGTGCCAATACTTGCATAAATATACGGCCACCCTGGTGTTCGTTGTTTATCATGAACAAAGCCGGGGCAATAAACGCATGTAAAATCTGTTCCAAATTACAGACCTTGTCAGCATCACCCTGGTTAAGTTCATCCAGCAAACTTTTGCGGATATCGAACAAATTATTTAAGCGCCGTTCCAGCACTTGGTCAATGAGTTGTTGTTTGTTGCCAAAGTGATAATTAATGGCGGCCAGATTGGTGTGGGCCAGCTGACTTATTTTTCGGATGGACAACTCAGCAAACCCGTGTTTCGCAATGAGTTTCTCGGTGCTGTTGAGAATCCGTTCCTTCGTTGATAATGTGCTCATGCCTGATTGAATTAGATGAGGATTAGGCATTTTATAAGATTGCCCGTGAAGACGCAATTCAAACGCTTGTTTAAGTGGCTTTTTGTCTTGTCCGGTAAGGAAAATCGTGCTTTTATTGCGTACTAAAAATTGCTACAATGCGCAACGTTTTGTTCTCAGATCAGCCGGTGCCGTTTTATGACCACAAGACGGTGTCTCTCGATCATTTTAATAACAAGTCTTTAAATAACGCCGTAAATATCGGAAATTAAATGAAATTATCTTGATATTTTATGCCAAATGGAGTAAATAATGTCTGTACAAAGAACTTTATCTATCATTAAGCCGGATGCGGTTAAGAAAAACGTTATCGGCCAAATTTATCAACGCTTCGAAGAAGGTGGCTTAAAAATCGTGGCGGCTAAAATGAAACAACTCAGCCGAAGTGAAGCAGAGGGCTTTTATGCGGTGCATAAAGACCGTCCTTTTTTTGCTGATTTGGTTAAATTTATGACCTCCGGTCCGGTGATGATTCAAGTATTGGAGGGCGAAAATGCCATCGCCAAAAACCGAGAAATAATGGGTGCGACCAATCCAAAGGAAGCTGAGGCCGGTACCATTCGTGCAGATTTTGCCGAAAGTATTGATGCCAATGCGGTACACGGGTCGGATGCACCTGAGACCGCGGCTGTTGAGATTGCTTATTTTTTCTCTACAGTCGAATTGAACTAATGTGAACAATTTTGACTAAAGCAAAACAAAATCTACTCGACTTCGATCGACAACAACTGGAAACGCTGTTTACGGCTATGGGTGAGCAGCGTTTTCGCGCCGCTCAGGCCATGAAATGGATGTATGGCGAATATCAGTTAGACTTTCATCAATTCACCAATTTTTCCAAAGAACTGCGACAAAAAATGGCGATGCGCTTCAGCACCGCCGTGCCTGAATTAATCAGTGAGCATGTTTCCGGGGACGGCACCGTTAAATGGTTGCTCAAAATGGACAGTGATAATGCCATAGAAACCGTTTATATTCCTGAAAAAAACCGAGGCACTTTGTGTGTCTCATCACACGTGGGCTGTTCGTTAAACTGTACCTTTTGTGCCACCGGCGCACAGGGCTTTAACCGTCATTTAAGTACCGCTGAAATCATCGCTCAGGTATGGGTGGCCGCCAAGCAATTAAACCACCACAATAAAAGCCGCCGCATTACCAATGTGGTGATGATGGGCATGGGTGAGCCGTTGGCTAATTATGAGCGGGTATTGCCGGCTTTAAATATTATGCGTGATGATCATGGTTTTGGTCTGGCCAATAAACGTGTGACAGTGAGTACCTCCGGATTGGTACCACAAATAAGGCAACTGAATAAAGACGCGGATGTGTCTCTGGCGGTGTCTTTGCATGCACCCAATGATGAATTAAGGGAACAGCTGGTGCCGCTTAATAAAAAATATAACATTGAAAGTTTATTGTCGGCTTGTCGTGAATTTGTTGCCGATAAGAAGAAAGCCCGCATCACCTTTGAATACACAGTGATTGGTGGTGTGAATGATGGCCCCGAACAAGCCCGTCAACTTACACAATTATTGCGTGATATACCGTGTAAAATAAACTTAATACCCTTTAACCCGTTTCCAGGTACCCGATTTAAGCCTCCCGGTGTCAAAAAGGTCGACCAGTTCAAAGAAATCTGTATGTCGGCAGGCTACATTTGCACTGTTCGAAAAACCCGTGGTGATGACATTGCCGCCGCTTGTGGTCAGTTGGCCGGGGAGTTTATGGATCGCACAAGACGTTCTGCCACCTATGGCGCCACATCAATAAAAAGACCTTTGGAGGTTCGATGAAAGTCGTTGCAACATGTTTAATGACCCTTTTACTGGTTGCTTGTGCCCAGACGAACCAACGTGCCGATTATGATGAGCCCACCAACCGTTCAGACCCCAACAGTCCGGCGATGCTGAATGTACGCATGGGTGTGGCTTATTTTGAACGACAGGATTTTGATTTGGCCATTGATAAACTGAAAAGAGCGATTGCCATTGACCCGAAGCTGGCCATTGCTCATTCAGCTCTGGCGCTGGTGTACAGTACCATGGGCGCCGGTAATGAAGCCGCAAAACACTATAAAGCATCGGTGAAATACGCACCCAATGACCCCATTATTTTAAACAACTATGGGACATTTTTATGCCAGCAGGGTGAATATAAGAAAGCCGTTGAATATTATGAAAGGACTTTGGCAAACCCTTTTTATAAAACCCCGGAAACGGTGCATGAAAATGCCGGTGTGTGCCTGATGAAAGATGACTTGTTTAAACAAGCAGAACGACATTTTAGAGCCGCTTTGGCAATCAATCCTGACATGAGTGTGGCCCTTTACAATATGGCGATTATCAGTGCCGGACAAGATCAGCCCCTTAAGGCCCGGGCTTTTATTCAACGCTTGTCACGGCTTCAAGCCCTGGATGAACGGTTGTTGACTGTGGCCTACCAGGTTGAACGAAAACTCGGTAACCAGCAAGAAGCCAATAAGTATTTATCCCAATTAAGAAAATTGCAATAAACCAAACACAGATAAATTATGACAGACAATACGCACAATGACCCGACCCTTACCCTTGATGAATTAAGTGCCCGCAGGGAGAAGCTGGGTCTATCTTTGGCTGATATGGCCAATCGCATAAAGGTTAGTCGAGAAATCATTCGTTATATCGAAGATGGTGAGTTTAATCGCATCGGATCGGCCACCTTTATCCGCGGACATGTGGGCAATTATGCCCGAGAACTGGGTCTGGATCCGCAAACCATTCTGGCCTTGGTGCCGGCACAACATTTAAAACCCTACGAGCCCAAATTGTCCAGCAGTAAAGTCTCCAATCCATTGTCACGGGTGAAAACCCATTCAGGTGGTTTTGGTCGTTATGTACTGGGCACTTTTTTAGTGGCAGCTTTGGGCTTAAGCTTTTATTTTGTTTACGACAAATGGGACAGCCATCAAACCGGGTCTGACCTGCTGTTGGTTGAGCAAGACAACCGGGAGTCGGTTGATGCGGTTGGCAATAAGAAAAAAGTGATCTATTCTTCCTTATTGCCTCAGGCGGATATGATCAGTGAAGACAATACATTCAGTCATCAGACCAATAACTCAGAACCGCAACAAGAAACCGATATTCTAAGCGAAGGTTTTGATAATCAAGAGATCGAAGAACCGACCGGTTCTGAAACTGTTGACAATCCAGACAATGAATTATCACAATCGCAGGAAACAGAACTCACGGAAACTCAGGCCCGTTATGCCATTCGTTTTGATTTGTCGGAGCAAGCCTGGGTGTCCATTAAAACCGACAGTGGACAAACCATTGTCAGTGATTTAATCGGACCGGGCAATCGACAGTATCAGTCCGATGAGCCACTTCATTTTCGTATTGGTAATGCCAATCAATTGACCTTGTATATCAATGATGAGATGGTAGATTTAACCACCCGCAGCCGCCAAAATGTGGCAAACTTTGAATGGCCGCCAACGGACGGTTAATCTTAGATATCGCGCAAAAATACCCATTCTGCTCATGACGTGGCGAGCCGAGTCATATAAAATAGCCCGCGATTCTTTTATATTTAGGTATTGACTTGAGCAAAAAAGTGAAGCGTCTTCGTGGCATGTATGATGTCACGCCTGATCAGGTATGGGTTTGGCAAAAATTAGAAACCATTGTCACCGGCCTGTTACAACAATACGGTTATCAGGAAATCCGGTTTCCGCTTCTGGAAAAAACCGCCTTGTTTCATTCTGCCATCGGAGCAGTCACCGATGTGGTAGAAAAAGAAATGTTCACCTTTGCAGATCGCAAAGGGGTCTCTATCAGTTTACGCCCTGAAGGCACCGCATCCACAGTGCGTGCCGTATTGGAAAACGGGCTCATCTTTAACGAGCCGCAAAAATTGTGGTACTCAGGACCGATGTTCCGCTATGAAAAGCCGCAAAAAGGTCGTAACCGACAGTTTTCGCAAATTGGTGTTGAAGTGTTTGGTTACCCGGGCCCTGAAGCCGATGCCGAATTGTTATTACTGACCCACCGACTGTGGCAGCAGTTAGGGATAGAAAACGTACGGTTAGAACTCAATAGTTTGGGCAGTGCTCGATGCCGCGAGGCGTATCGTACGGTGTTGATTGATTATTTTGAACAGCATTTGGATGTCTTGGATGAAGAAGCCAAGAATCGACTACACAGTAATCCGCTGCGTCTGCTGGATTCAAAAAACCCCGCCATGCAGGCGGTGATAAAAGCGGCACCGACCATAACCGAATATCTGAGTGCTGAATCCAAAGCTCATTTTGAACAGCTGTGTGCCATTTTAGATGCCTGTCACGTTCCTTATGAAATTAATGCACGATTGGTTCGAGGACTCGATTATTACAGTCATAATGTGTTTGAATGGATTACTGATGAGTTAGGTGCACAGGGGACGTTGTGTGCCGGTGGGCGTTATGATGCTTTGGTAGAGATGCAAGGCGGCAAACCCACACCCGCCACCGGCTTTGCCATGGGTTTGGACCGTTTGGTTGAATTAATTATTGAAAAGCAGTTGTGGCAACCACAGCCCCAAACAGATGTTTTTATCGTCTGGGATAAGCAGGTCGGGGCAGATCAGGTGATGGCCATCAGTGAACAATTACGGACTGATTTACCGGAGATTTCGGTGATGATGCATTTAACCACGGCATCTTTTAAATCACAGTTTAAAAAAGCTGACAAAGCAGGCGCCCGTTATACCTTGATTATTGGGCCTGATGAAATGGCGCAACAACAGATTTCCGTGAAAGCGATGCAAGATCGGAATGTTCCGCAACAACAACTGTCTTATCCGGATATGGTATCATTTCTCAAGCAACAACTCAGCGAGTAAATTATGGATCAGGAACTAAAACAACGTTTAATCGGTGCCTCAGTTATCATCGCTCTGGCCATTATTTTTATCCCCATGTTGTTTGATAATGAGGTTAAAAAATCTGATGATAAAAATATTGACATTGTTATTCCTGAATCTGGTAGTCATCCGCTGACAGTTAAAACGTTTTCTTTAGAAGATGAGCCGCCGCATGACGAAGAAAAAGCAGTTACAGTGCCGGAATCTGAGTTAAGCCTGGTCGACGACCGGGTGGTGAGCCAAGACACGGTTGAGGGTAATGGTATTATCGAAAAACCTGAGGTGATAGACAAGCAAAGTGCCCAGAATCTGTCGCAACAAAGCGCTGACTTAGATAAAGACAAAGCTAACTCTGGGGCTGATCAATCATCTCAAAACGATCCGCAAGACAGTGAACAGGTAGCCACGGCCGCAGAAGATGTTCAGCCAGAAAATGCGGATGAAGTGCAAGAAACCCCGGCAGAGGTAACCGACTTAAGTGCAGCAGACCCCATATTTCGGGTTAAACTGGGCAGTTTTTCTCAAGCGGCAAATGCCCAGCAAGTGAAAAATAAACTGGCCCAGCAAGGTATTGGTTCATTGGTGGAATTGGCACCTGACAGGGCCTTATATCGGGTCTGGTCAGATTCGCTATACCGAAACAAAGCAAAAGCAGAAGACTATGTGGCAGCGGTTAACAAGTTAAAACTCAATATCGGCACACCTAAAATCATTGCAGTTTCTGAGGATGAAGTTAAGGCCAGTGCCGACCGCGGTCAATTGGGCTGGGTGGTTCAGTTAGGTAGTTTTGCGGCCAAAAACAATGCCCTGGATTTACGTAATAAATTAAAACTGGCCGGCTTTACGGCGTTTGTTGATGAGACCAGCAACAGCCGGGGTGAAACCCGATATCGATTGCGGGTTGGTCCGGTGATCAGTCGCGAACAGGCGACCGAACTAAAACAGCAGATTGCCGATAAGTTGCAATTAAAAGGGTTGGTTAAAACCCATGAACTGGCCCGCCTGGTTGATTAAAATGTGCCCTGTAGAATCCAATAAAGTTAACGGCTGCCATGAACTGGTTTGATTTCACCATACTGGCGATTTTATTGCTGTCGGTGGTGGTGAGTTTATTTCGCGGCCTGATTCGTGAGGTCATGTCACTGATTATTTGGGTGGCCGCATTTTGGCTGGCCTGGCATTATGTGGATGTGGGCGCCGAATGGCTGCAAGCCTATATTGAATTGCCTTCAGCACGTCATTTAATTGCTTTTGTGGCTTTATTTTTAAGTGCTTTAATTGTTGGCGGTTTAATTAACTTTTTATTGGGTAAAATAATTGCGGGCACCGGATTGACCGGTACCGATCGTTTTTTGGGTATGTTTTTTGGTTTATTGCGTGGGGCGGTTGCGGTAACCTTTATGGTGTTGTTCTTACAGGCCACACCTTTATCCAAAGATCCCTGGTGGCAACAATCCACTTTACAACCGCACTTTTCAAAAATGGCTGAATGGGTCAAACAACGCATGCCTGAAGATATCGGGGATTATTTTTCTTTTATGCAGGATGAGACTTTAAAGCAATCTTTACAACCGGGTTTACCCTCGGCATCATCAAATGAACAGACAGATGCACCGGAAAACCCAACAACCCAACCTGACAACCAGTAACCGGAGTTTATCGACTTATGTGTGGAATTGTGGGGATTATGGCCAATCATGAAGTGGCCTCAACCATTTACGAGTGTTTAACCATTTTACAGCACCGTGGACAGGATGCGGCTGGAATTGCCACCTGTCATGGTCGCAAATTAGAATTGGTTAAGAATAACGGCCTGGTCAGTGATGTATTTAAAACGGCCAACACCCAAAAACTCAAAGGCAATGCCGGTATCGGCCATGTGCGTTATCCAACCGCCGGTTCCAGTGACTATGAGGAAGCCCAGCCTTTTTATGTCAATTCACCGTTTGGTATCGCTTTTGCCCACAATGGTAATTTACATAACACCGAACAATTAACGCGAGAGTTGTTTGCCGAGGATCGGCGCCATATCAACACCCGTTCAGATTCTGAAGTTTTGCTTAATATATTTGCCCATGAGCTGGCCAATGCCTCCGGTTTAAAAATTACCCCTGAAGCCATCTTTCATGCGGTCAAAAGGGTACATAAACGCTGTCAGGGTGCTTATGCCGGTGTATTGATTATACCGGGCTATGGTATCGTGGCATTTCGAGACCCCAACGGTATCAGGCCGTTGGTTTATGGGGTGCGTCATTCGGCAGAGGGTGATGAGTATATGGTGGCTTCAGAAAGTGTGGCGCTGGATTTACATCATTTTGAACTGGTCTCTGATGTGGCGCCGGGTGAAGCCATTATCATCACCAATGAGCGTCAGGTACACCGGCAAGTGTGTGCCGAAAAAACTCAGCTGTCACCCTGCGTGTTTGAGTTTGTTTATTTTGCCCGTCCTGATTCCATGATTGATGATGTGTCAGTGTATAAGGCGCGTTTACGCATGGGAGAAAAGCTCGCCGACCGCATTAAAGAGCGTTGGGCTGATGAGGACATTGAAGTGGTGATTCCGATACCTGAATCCTCGCGCACCGCAGCCATACCGCTGGCCCATGCGCTCAACCTCAAATTCCGCGAAGGTTTTATTAAAAACCGTTATATTGGTCGCACCTTTATTATGCCGGGACAGGAACAACGCATTCAATCGGTTCGCCGTAAACTGAATGCCGTGGAGCTGGAATTTCGTGGAAAAAATGTACTGTTAATTGATGACTCGATTGTGCGTGGTACCACCTCGCAACAAATCATTCAAATGGCCCGGGATGCCGGCGCCAAAAAAGTTTTTTTTGCTTCAGCCGCCCCGCCGGTGCGATACCCTAACATTTATGGCATTGATATGCCGGTGGCCGATGAGTTGGTGGCCCACCAGCGTAATGAAGAGGAAATTTGCCGGGTCCTGGGTGCAGATGGTTTGATTTATCAGACCCTGGAAGATCTGGAAGCCGCTTGTTGGGAAGGTAATCCTAATATTGATCGGTTTGATTCATCCTGTTTTTCAAACGACTACGTGACCGATGTCGATGAGGACTATTTTGTCCGCATCGGTCTCCATCGCAATGATTTGGCTAAGCAGAAAGATGGCGCAGCATAAAAAGATTGACGATGACATCACCATCGTTGGCGGCGGTTTGGTGGGTTTGGCGGCGGCCTTGTCATTGGCCACAGAACATTGTTCGGTACATTTATTAGAAGCCGGTGAGGCGCAAAAAATAATTTCACGCCAACACCCGAGCTTTGATGACCGCACTTTGGTGGTCAATCCGGCATCACGATTGTTTTGGCAGCAGCTGGGTGTGTGGCCGGCATTGGCACCCCACAGCACTGCGATAAACCGCGTTCATGTGAGCCAAAAAGGCCGCTTTGGTTCGGTGCGTTTTGACCATGAAGAATTGCAAGTTGATCACCTGGCACATGTGATTGAAGCCAAAGAGCTGGGTCGGTGCCTGTGGCAACAGGTTATTCAACATCCATACATTACTGTGTCCGCGCCGGCGGAACTCACCGGTTTTTCGACGGCTGCGCAAGATGTTTTGGTACACTATAAGGTTCATTCAGAAGAACACAGCCACCGATCCCGCTTATTGTTGGCGGCAGACGGAGCCCGTTCATCGGTGCGCCGGAAAATGGGTTTACAAACCACCACCAAGAATTATCACCGCACCGCCATTATCACCAATGTCACCACAGAATGGCCGCATCAGCATTGTGCTTTTGAGCGCTTAACCGACACCGGTCCGATGGCCTTATTGCCATTTCATGACCGCCTGGGATTGGTTTGGACTTTACCGGAATACCAAGCGCAGCAGATGTTAAGCATTGATGATGTTGAATTCAAAAACGCGTTACAACAGGCCATGGGTTATCGTTTAGGCCGCATAAATCGAATCGGTCAACGCAGTGCTTATCCTTTGTACCGGATTGATGTACCGCAACAGTATAAAAACCGGGTATTATTGTTGGGTAATGCCGCCCATACGGTGTCGCCGGTGTCGGCACAGGGTTTAAACTTAGGGGTGCGGGGTGTGCAACGCTTATCGGCAGTCATTAGTAAAGTACAAGATAATGGACAAGATATCGGCAGTGATGTGGTTTTGGCAGAATACCAGCAACAGTCACGTCCGGACCAAAAATCCATTTTACAATACACCGATGATTTGATGACCTGGTTTAAAATTGATCAGCCGGTTATCAATGGTTTGCGGGCACTGGGCTTATTGGCGGTGGACAGTTCAGTCGGCCTTAAACGTCAATTTTATCAGTTGGCCGGTGGCCTGTCAGAGGTGTCTTAATGCAAAACTTTGATGTCATTATCAGTGGCGGCGGCATGGTGGGTGCAGTCTGTGCCAATGCACTGTCAACCGCTGGCTTCAGTGTTGCCATGGTCGAAGCCGGCCGACAAGTCCGTTGCGAGTCAGACGATGCGCGCACGCTGCGGGTGGTGGCGATTGCGGAAAAACACCTGAACTTATTGCAGTCATTGGGGATTCAATCATTGATTGATACTGACCGTATGGGCCCTTATCATGCCATGCAGGTCTGGGACAACAACAGCCGCGGTGAATTAAATTTTAACAGTGGTTTAGGCAGTGATTTAGGGGCCATTACGGAAAATAAGTGGTTGGTGTATGCCGCTCAGAAAAAACTTCAAGATTGCCCTTCAGTGAAAACATTTTACCAGCACACCATTGACTCTTTTGAGCAATCACCGCGCCAGGTTTCAGTGACCCTGGAAAACCGTGTGAAATTACAGGGACGATTATTATTAGTTTGTGAGGGTGCCGGCTCACCCTTGCGTGAAATGGCCGGGATTGGGGTTCGTAACAGTTCCTATAATCAGCACGCCATTGTGTGCTATCTGGATGTCAATAACGCACCTGAAAATACCGCTTTACAGGCCTTTAATCACAGTGGCCCGGTGGCTTTATTGCCGATGGGCGGTGATTTATTTTCATTGGTGTGGAGTTGTGATGAAGACCAATACCAGCGGTGGTTGGATGCCGATGAATCATATTTTATCAATGGCTTACAGGCTCACTTACGGCGAGATTTTGGCGACATAAAAATCCTCAGCGAACGTGCCAGCTTTCCGCTGCGACAAATGTATGCCAATGAAACCGTGGATAATCGATTGGTTTTGCTTGGCGACAGCGCCCATGTGGTGCACCCGCTGGCCGGGCAGGGTGTTAATTTGGGTTTAAGTGATGTGGTTGAATTGGTGCGTCAAGTCAAAGGCTTTAATTTGCGCGATGAACAGGCCGTCGTGCGGGCCTTAAAACGGTATCAGCGTCGTCGACACAGCGAGGTACGGATGACCTCGGAATTAATGAGTTTTTTACACCGATTTTATGCCATTGAACAACCCGGGCTCACATGGTTACGCGGTACGGGTATGAATTTGGTGAACCGTTTAAACCCGCTCAAACAATGGTTAGTTCAACAAGCGGGGAGTTAATGACCCTTGGTTATTTCTGCGTTTTGACCTGACCGTTGCTGTCCGCTATTAAGGTCAAATCGGCACCCCGACTGGCGAACAAACCATTGCTAATCACGCCCGGGATGGCGTTAATTTCTTGTTCTAAGGTTACCGGGTCAGTGATTTTAAGGTGATGTACGTCCAGAATTTCACCACCGTTGTCAGTCACAAACCCCTGTCTGAAGACCGGCTGTCCACCGAGTTTAACCAATTTTCTGGCCACCAGGCTGCGTGCCATCGGAATCACTTCAACCGGTAAGGGGAAGTTACCCAATAAATCCACTTGTTTGGTTTCATCAATCATACAGATAAATTTTTCAGCCGCTTCAGCCACCACTTTTTCGCGGGTTAAAGCACCACCGCCACCTTTAATTAAGCGGTTATGATGATCACATTCATCGGCACCGTCAAAATAAAGCAGGATATCACCGGTTTGGTTTAATTCTTTAACATGAAAACCATGGGCTTTGAGTCTGGCCGTGGTTTCTTCGGAACTGGAGACCACCGTATCGACCCGACTTTTGACCGTACTTAATAAGTCAATAAAGTGATTCACGGTGGAACCGGTGCCCATACCGATCAACATATCGTATTCGTCTAAATAGTCCAATGCGGCTCGCGCCACGGCTTTTTTCATGTCATCTTGATTCATAGCGGCAACCAATCCTGTTCAGTAATAATGCCATGAAGTTTAACATCCCAGGGGTCATCGGGCAATGACTCATGGTGTTGTATGGCGTGTGCCACACCCCACAATTGTGTGCTTATGTTGTTGGCAAAATAGCGGTCATAATAGCCGCCACCCATTCCCAAACGGTGGCCTTGTTTATCAAACCCAACCAATGGCATTAAACACAAATCGAGTTCGGGTCTGGCTTGTTTAGCATCGAATTGCGGCTGGCGTAAGCCATACGCAGTGGTGTGCAACGCCAGGTGCTCGTGGTGACGTTGAAATTGCATGTGGGTGCCATGAATACTGGGAAGGTAACAGGTTTTGTCAGTGGCTAATAAAGCGCTTAAATCCACCTCATTATGGATCGGCAAATATAATCCAATATGTTGTGAATTCTGCCATAAGTGACTGTTAAGGATTTTGTGCACAATGGCGTGTGAATTTATTTGCACCTGTTGACGGCTCAAAGCGTTGCGCTGGCGACGCAGGTGTTGTCGTATTCGAGATTTTGATTCACTGGATGACATGGTGGAGAATAGAAAGATGTTGACCGTTGGTGCCGGTGACTATTG